>JAQUOF010000041.1 GCA_028717225.1 Patescibacteria group bacterium | reverse complement strand
GGACCGACATTTTTTACTCCCGGAATGTTATCCGATGGATCACCGGCCAATGCTTTTAAGTCAATCAATTTATCAGGCATAATGCCGAAGTGCTGATAAACAGATTCTTTATCGTAAATTTGAAATTGGCTTAATCCTCCCTTTAAAAAATAATAGACACTGGTTGTGTCATCAATTAATTGAAACATATCGCGGTCGCCGGTAACGATTAAAACTTTGAGATCCGGTTGTCTTGATTTTAAATTATCAAGCGCGCCGATTAAATCGTCGGATTCAAACCCGTCTTTGGCGTAAAATTGGACATTCAAAGCTTTGATTACTTCTTTGGTAATGGGGATTTGGTCATAAAATTCTTGCGGCTGGGGAGTTCTGCCGGCTTTATATTCTTTGTATTGTAAATGTCTGAAAGTCGGGGCTTTAGTGTCAAAAGTAACGGCAAGATAACTTGGGTTTTGCTCGTGGATTAATTTTAATAAAAGAGCAGTAAAACCGTAAATGGCGTTAACAATACGACCCTTAGGGTCGGTTAATTTTGGTAAAGCGTGCCATGCGCGATGTAAAACCGCATTCGCGTCAACAATGATAAATGTTGCCATAATTCTTTAAATTTATGATCCGCCAGCTGGCGGAGAAAGAAAATTTAATTAGAATTATGAGCACCCCGTCTCAAATCTCTAGATAAAATTAATCCAAAGATAGAATAAGCCGAAGGCGCTCCCGTGAATTAAATTAATTATTTTCTATAACCCCTCTTCGGATTTGGGGCTGGGGTCGCCATATTTTTTAAAAATCTTTAAGGCCAGGAGGGGAATCGAACCCCTGCATAGCAGTTTTGCAGACTGCCGCCTTACCGCTTGGCTACCTGGCCGTTACTTTTTATTTTAATCTTTTTTCTAAAAAAATCAAGTCTAAATAATCAGCATGGCATCGCCGAAAGAATAAAATCTGTATTTATTTTTAATAGCTTCTTGATAGGCGGTTAAGATAAAATCACGGCCGGCAAATGCAGACTTGTCCGCCGTAGCTCTCGCCTTGCCGGAGCCTTCGGCGAAGCGCGGGTTAGCGAAGGCGGAAATTAACATTAATAAAGTTGATTCGGGTATATGAAAATTGGTGATTAAACCGTCAATAAACTTGAATTGATAACCCGGATAAATAAAAATATCAGTCATTTTGTTTCCCGCCTGAAGCTTATTTTTATTTGAGAAAGTTTCCAAAGTTCGCGCACTGGTGGTGCCGACGGCAATAATTCTTTGTTGATTATTTTTAGCTTTATTTAAAGTATCAGCTGTTTTTTTAGAAATTTCCGCCCATTCGGCGTGCATTTTGTGTTTTTCAATATTTTCTTCTCTGACCGGCAGAAAAGTTCCCGGACCGACATGAAGAGTTACGAATTCAAAAGATATTTTTTGTTTTTTTAAATTATTGATTAATTTTTTTGTAAAATGAAAACCGGCAGTAGGCGCAGCTGATGAACCTGGAGAATTAGCGTAAATTGTTTGATATTCCTTAAGATTTGACGAGCGTTTAATATAAGGCGGAGTGGGAGTTTGCCCCAATTTATTGATGGTTTTATCAAATAAAATTCCGGAAAGATTAAAATTGATTTGCCATGTTTGGTCGGAAAGTTTTTTTTCTAAAATTCCGTTAAGATTTTTGGAAAAAATAATTTTTAAGTCCTGATTAACCTTGCCTTTAACCATAATTTCCCATTGATGCGCGTTGATCGGTCTGATTAATAAAATTTCTATTTTTCCGCCGGTTGGTTTTTTGCCTTGAATTCTGGCCGGAATAACCCTTGAATCATTGGCCACTAGAACATCGGTTGGTTTCAAATATTTGCCCAAATTATAAAAATAATCGTGAGTAATGCTTTTATTTTCCCTATTTAAAATCATCAGCCTCGAATGATCTCGGGGCTGACAGGGTTTTTGAGCGATTAATTCTTTTGGCAATTCGTAATTAAATTCTTTTAGATGCATACCAAAATTATTTTAAAATTTAAGTTTGGAAAACGCAAAATTTTAAACTATAATTTTGCGTACCCTGTTAAATGCCGCTCTGCGGCAATTTCGCCTTTGGCGAAATTATTTAACAGGGTAAGGGTTTTGTAGCTCCGACTTAACGTCCGGAGACAAAACTCTTTATCCTCTCAAATATTTTTTAGTTGCCGCGACGGAAGCAAGAATACCGATAACCAAGGCAAATAATAAAAATCCGCCGCCAAAACTTAAAATATGAATTTTTAAATAATCAAGCAGATTGAAATCCAATTCAAAAAATTGCTTAATATAAGGTTGGGCGTAAGTAATAAGGGGGATAATAATTAGGGCATTTAAAATCCAGGCGATAAAACCATAAAGAAAGCCTTCAAATAAAAACGGTCCCTGAACAAACCAAGAAGTGGCACCAACCAACCGCATTATTTTAATTTCTTTTTCTTGCGCCCAAATACCGAGTTTAATCGTATTGAATATAACTAAAATTGCGATAAAAACAAAAAGTCCGCTAAAGGCCCAGCCGACATAATGAATTTTTTTATTGAATTTATTAAAAGCATCCATGATTTGCTGATAATCGTAAAAATCCTGATCTTGAATCAAAGCGCTGAATTCTGGTTTTTGGGTAACATTAAATACGGTGTTATAATCATTGGGATCACGAAGCTTAATTGTTATCGCTGAACTGAGAGGATTGTCATTCAGTTCTTCCAATGATTTTTGGGTTAAAACATCTTGATGCTTGCTTTTGAATTGTTCCAAAGCTTGTTGCGGAGTAATGTAATGAACTTCTTTTACTTCAACCATAT
>JAQUOF010000040.1 GCA_028717225.1 Patescibacteria group bacterium | reverse complement strand
CTCCGGCAATTTTCGTTATATCTTTGTCAATTTTTTTGAATTCTTTATACGCGGAATTATACATACCAACCGTTGTTCCGAGATTATTGCCCAATTTTTTCATATATTCTTCGTAACTTAAAAGATGTTTTCCGACATCTCCGACATTTTTAATAATTTCTTTGATTGATTCCTCAATTTTAAGCGCCTTCAAACCTTGCAAAACGGTTTGCAAATAAGCGAGAAAACTTGTCGGCGAAACGATAATCACGTGATATTTGCCGGCTGCTCGCTGAATAATGCTTTCCGTATCGCCCGTGATACTGCCGATTTTATTAATCAAGAGATCATAATAAATCGCCTCGTGAGGAATAAACATAAAAGCGAAATCCATTGTATTTTCATTCGGCCGAATATATTTTGCCGTTTCCGTAACTCTTTGCTTTAAATCACTGACAAATTGTTTTTCCAATTTATCTTTTTCCGCTTGATTTTTTTCTTCAATAATACGATTATAATTTTCCAAACTGAATTTTGAATCAACCGGAATTATTTTATTTCCCACAAATACGACCGCGTCAACAATTTCTCCGTCTAAAAATTTATATTGCATCTTATAGGTGTCGGGTGGCAAAATATTTTTTAAAAGAGTTTCCAAATAATATTCGCCGAGAATTCCTCTTTGTTTGGGATTTTTTAAAATATCCTGCAAGCTCTGCAATTGTTCAGTAAAATTTATGACCTGCTTATTGGTTTCGTCCAATTTGGTCAAATGCTCGGTAACTTCTCTGATAATTTGAGCGCTTTGGCTGAACTGCTGCTGCAAAATCTGATTTGATTGGCCAAGCTTATTGTCTATGGTTTTATTCAATTCGTTAATCTGATTTTGAATCAATAAAAAACTCTGATCGCCCTTCCCTGCCCCGAAACGCTTGTTTAAAAAAACAACCAGGCCGATAAATCCGCCGATAAAAACTATTATTAAAACAATGAGTAAAATATTCATAATAATATAAGTATAAATTATTATCCCTAAAATGTCAAAATTAAGATTGGTTAACAAATCGAGATGTAAACAGAGCCAAAACGCCGCTGGCTATTACTCCGATTGTCAGGCCTCTTATATCAAACCAAAACGAAAAAAAGCCGGTATAAAGATCTTCGACGATTATAAGCAATAAAAAACATATGCCCATGATTATAAAAGTATTGCGCAAGAAATAATGAGCCGTGCCGGCAATTTTTTTAAATAATATATTCATTTTAATGTTTTCTAAACAAATAATTTTTTAAATCAGTAAAAATAGCTTGCCAATTTTCCGGCGAACGGCTTAATTCAACTTCTATTCTTCTGATTTTTATTTCTTGTCCGCCTTCGTTTAAACCGGATGCGGAAATAATAAATTCCAGAGAATGATCCGTAATATTGTCCAAACCGACTGAAAATTCCGCGCTCTGTTCTTCTAAATTATCTTTTGAAATATGATTATCTGTTAACTGCAAATCATATCGCCAATCAAGAGGAGTTATTTTTCTTTTCATTAAACCAAGTTGAATAATTGATTTTCCTTCATTTTCATAAATAATCTTAATTTTCGCTTTGGAAAAAGTACGCGAAGCATTAACTTTGAAATAAACCGGTTCAGTAAAAATGCGTTGAAAACAAATGCCATTTTCTTTCTCTAGTGTTCCTACTCTATCCTCCGGATAAAGATTGGGAATAAATTGAGATTTATTGCAAAAATCATTGACTGTAAAAATCTTGCCCGTAATTGCCAAATTTTTATAAATCAACCAACCCAAAAAAACGAGCACGCCAATGATTAATAAAATAGTGTAAATTTTTAAAATAATCTTCATATGTTAAATCTCTAACGGGGCAAGTACTGCCAAATCATCACCTGCCCGATATTCTGATGATTCCCTAAGATTAAATCAAGCTGGCTGGTAATTTGACTTTGATGATTAAATAACATCCATCTTTCTTCGGTCATAAGATAACACTGCTCAGCGCCGGTTGTCTGAATGGCTTTTTCAAGATAACGAATTGAGGGCGCAGTATTCATATTCTCAAATAATTTTACCCTTTCCGATTCTGAATAATTAAGAAATCCGCCGGTAACAATTTGCCGTCCTGAAACAGCTTCTAAAGACAATAACGGCCAAGTATTGGCCAAAACGCAATGTTTATCTGTCAATTCACTGGAATTAATTTTTTCCCAAACATATTTGGCTGCCGCCAATTCGTCCGAAGAAACAGTTTGAAATTTCGGACCGGAAGCGTAAACAGTGGTTGAAGTCAAACCGATTACAATTATCAAAGCAAAAATTACAACTTTGCGGGAAAAAATATGTTTGGAATATTCAGTTAAACAATAAATCCCCCATGCCAATGGAATCATCATCAAAAAAGAAGTCAGAATAACCAAGCGCTTGGAGAAAATATGATTGCCATCCATGAAATAAGAACCTATAAACTGATTCAGCAAGAAAATAATTAAAATCAAACCGAAGAGATAGCCGATTTTCGGCTGGAATAATTTGCGATAATTAATGATTCCTAAAATTATTAAAAATAAAATTATCGGCGTAAGTATCAAATGCCAAGGCAATGCTTTTAATAAGGTCGCTCTGGATAAATATTCGCCGGTCTGAGAATAAAGCCAATTATCCTGCTCCATCCGATAAAGACGCGGAAAAATGGCATCTGAAGTTAAAATTCTGATTGGAAAATTTATCAAAGCGCTTTTAAAATCAGTTGGAGTTAAATTCTTTTTAAAAGATGAATATTGATTATTCGTATCAAGCAAGGGAATTAAAAACACCAAAGCCAAAAAACAAATAAAAATCAAAGCCAGCCAAACTGTTTTATTGCATTTGAATTTGTAAAAATTCTTCAGTAAGAATACTAAAATAAATATTTCCAAAAATACAATCAAATAAAGAACGTAGTTAAAATACAAAAATGGAATTAAAAAAACCAGCCTTTTAAGCAACTGGCGGAAAGAAAATTTATCCATGAAATATTCCAAAAGGAAAATCAAGGAAAATAAAAATGGCAAAAATCCGAAGGCCTGAGGCACGGTAATGCTGCCGTAAATTTGAAAAGGAAAAAATAAAAACGGCAATAAAGCCAATAAATACAAAAATTCTTTCTTTTTGGAAAATAAACTGCCTATTTTTAAAAGCAGAAACGGCAAAAATATTGAAAACAATAATAAGCCCAAGAAAAGATCAATATAAAAAATATCGATTTTTGTCAGCCAAGAAAGAGCGATGGTCATCCCCCACATATTGGCGTAAGAAGTTTTATTGCCCGCAATAAAAACTTCGGGAATTTTTATCGGCCCCAATTGTTTGTAAGAAATCTGTTCGCCGA
>JAQUOF010000039.1 GCA_028717225.1 Patescibacteria group bacterium | reverse complement strand
ATTTATTCGGAAGAATCCCAAAAGTAATTTTGGGAGTGAAACGGCTAAATCCTTACCTGGGTGAAAGACCAAAGGCTTTGTGCTTTGCACAAGGCAAGGTAGGTCGCCAGAACCTTGATGTAAATCAAGGTCCAGATAAATAATTATCGTTTATCTGCTTCGCAGACTACGAATAATTACGAATTTTGGTTTGACAGTGTCAAACCTCACGAATCATACGAATAATATTCGTAAAGATTGGTGAGCTATCCGCTATTGGCGGATAGCCAGATTCGTATAAATTCGTATCATCTACAAAGTAGATGAATACAGAATTCGGCTTATAGGTCTACAACAAAAAAATGGGCATTCTTGCCCATTTTTTATTTTTTTGATATACTAATACTATATATTGTTATGAAAAAATCAGACCTCATATTTTCTACAATTTTACTGCCGGTTGATTATTTAATGTTGATTTTATCAAGTATTTTTGTTTATTATTTAAGATTTGCCGCTTTAACTGAATTACGGCCGGTAATTTACGAAATACCGTTTGGTCAATTCTTTCTTACCATTATTTTTGTTGCCCTGATTTGGCTGGGAGTTTTCGCTTTAACCGGATTATATGCTTTGGGTGAAAGACGTCATTTTTCTCAAGAATTCGGCAAGATTTTTTTGGCCTCCACGGTTGGAATAATGTTGATTGTTCTTTTTATATTTTTTAATGGTATTTATTTTTCCTCCCGTTTCATTATTTTGGCCTGTTGGATTATGGCGATTGTTTTTGTCAGTTTGGGCAGAATTTCAGTTCATCTTATACAACTGCTTTCTTATAAGCGCGGTAAAGGATTGGAGCCGATTTTAGTTTTTGGAAAAGGAAAAATATCCGAAGAGATAACGCAAAATATTAAAACCAATTCAGGTTTGGGTTATAAAATTCTAGATAACCCGTTAACAATTGATGAGCTCTTAACTAAATGGCAAGACCAAGCTCATAATATTACTCAAATTATTCAGGCAAATCCGAATCTTGAACAAGATCAAGCATTAAAATTAATTGATTTTTGCAATGAACATCAAATTACGCTTAAATATATACCTAATGTTTTTGGGACATTGTTCAGTAATATAAAAACTGAAACATTTTGCGGACTGCCGATTATTTCCATTAAAAGAACCGCGCTTGAAGGATGGGGCAGGGTAATCAAAAGATTTATTGATATAATTTTATCAAGTCTCAGTTTAATCATTCTTTCGCCATTTTTTATAATTATCGCGATATTGATTAAATTAAATTCAAAAGGGCCGGTTTTTGTAAAATTAAAAAGAGTGGGAGGGCGTGGAAGAAAATTTAAACTTTATAAATTTCGTTCAATGGTTAATAATGCGGAAATTTTAAAAAAAGATTTAATGAAATATAATGAACGCACCGGGCCGCTTTTTAAAATGAAAAATGATCCGCGCGTTACCACGATTGGAAGATTTATTCGTCGTTATTCCATTGACGAATTACCCCAGCTTTTCAATGTTTTAAGAGGAGAAATGAGCTTAGTTGGGCCTCGGCCGCATGAACCTGAAGAAGTGGAGAATTATCAAAAACATCACAAGCAATTATTGATTTTAAAACCCGGTATTACAGGTTTTGCTCAAATTTCCGGCCGTTCCACATTATCATTTGAAGAAGAAGTAGAACTGGATATTTATTATATTGAAAATTGGTCTTTAAGTTTGGATCTGCAAATTTTATTAAAAACAATACCTGTTGTTTTAAGTGCCCGAGACGCGGCCTAATTAATTTGATAAAAAATGAAAAAATTAGAATTAGAAACAATAATCGGTTTGGAAATTCATTTGGAAATTAAAACTAAAAGCAAACTTTTTTGTTCTTGTTCCAATAATACTAAATTAACCGAACCAAATGTTCAGATTTGTCCGATTTGTCTGGGTCAGCCCGGCGTATTACCGGTATTTAACAAAGAAGCTTTGAAAAATATTTTAATTTTAGGATTGGCATTAAAAGGAAAAATAAATTTAATTTCTTGGTTTGACAGAAAAAATTATTTTTATCCCGATTTGCCAAAGGGTTATCAAATCAGCCAATACAGTTTGCCTTTTATCAAAGGGGGATGCGTGGAAATTGACAGCGTAGACGGCGTTAGAAAAATATCTTTAGAAAGAATCCATCTTGAAGAAGATACGGCCAAATTAATACATTCTTCCGATGATCAATGGAGCTCGCTTGATTTTAATCGAGCCGGCGTGCCGCTGATGGAAATAGTGACAGAACCGTGTTTGAAGTCGCCAATTGAGGCAAAAATATTTTTGCAAGAACTTCGCACAATTGCCAGATATTTGAATATTTCCGAAGCAGATATGGAAAAAGGGCAATTTCGCTGCGATGCCAATATTTCTTTAAGGCCAAAGGGAGAGAAAAAATATTTTCCAAAAACGGAAATTAAAAATTTAAATTCCTTTAAAGCGGTGGGAGATGCCTTGGAATATGAAATAATAAGACAAACAAAACTTTGGCAAGAAAAAAAACAACCTAAAATATCGTCTACCAGGGGCTGGGATGAAAAGAAAAAAAATACTTATCCCCAGAGAAGTAAAGAGGATGTTCAAGATTATCGTTATTTTCCCGAACCGGATCTCCCTTCAATTGATTTTAACGAACTTAAAAAAGAGGATATAGACTTGGAATTATTGGAAAAAAATATCATTGAGCTGCCCGGAACTCGAAAAAAACGTCTTATTCAAATGTATAATTTTTCTTCTGTTGATGCGAATATTTTGATTGAAAATAAAGGATTGGTTGATTTTATTGAAGAAGCGTTAGTTAAATTAAGAGAATGGATTGTCTCTACGGATATAATTGACGGCACGGAAGAGGAAATTTGGGAAACATCTAAACATCAAATTTCAAAAGTAACCGCCAATTGGCTGATTAATCGTTTATTGCCTTTGCTTAAAAAGGACGGGAAAAATGAAAAAGATATTTCATTGGAAAAATTCGTTGAATTTATTGTTTTGATTTATGAAAAAAAGATTTCAAGCACTTTGGCGCAAACAATATTGGAAAGAATTTTTGTTAAAGATGAAAACTTGAGCCAAATTATGGATCATCCAAGCGTTAAACAAATTGACAGTGAAGATAATTTAATTGACATTGTGCGGGAAGTCATTAAAAACAATCAAGACACGGTTGATAAATATAAACAGGGGAAACATCAGGTTGTTCAATATTTAATCGGGCAAGTAATGAAAAAGACCAACGGGCAGGCAAATCCCAAGTTGGTCCAGGAATTATTTGAAAAAGAATTAAGCTAGAAATTTTTTAATCAAAACTTGAGCTTGATTGATTTTTTTTATCCATTTTATGCGTTCATCCCGTTTGAACCAGGTAATTTGACGCTTGGCA
>JAQUOF010000038.1 GCA_028717225.1 Patescibacteria group bacterium | reverse complement strand
CTTCAACATCTTTTTTCTGAGAACCGTAATAATTTTCGTAAACCAAGGCATGTTCAACCAACTCATCATTTTTTATCATTTGTTCAAATTTTTCTTTTGAAACAAAATGATAAGGATGGCCTTCTGATTCGCCCTGCCTCATTGGACGCGTAGTGGTGGTTACTACTTCAAAAAAATCAAGATTCTCTTTTTTAAGACCTTCAATTATGCTGTCCTTGCCTGCCCCGGAGGGCCCGGAAATGATAATTAATTTACCCATTTTTATCTCACTTTTTTATTTAAAAAATCATTTAATTCTTTTGGCAGATCGCTTTTAAATTCTTGCCATTGATTGTTTAAATCGTAGAAACCCAGATAACCGGCGTGGAGAAAAATTCTGTCTAAATCTGTTTTTGCCTTGCTGTGCTGCTTGTCCCCGACAATCGGACAGCCAATTGATTGCAAATGAAGACGAATTTGATGTGTTCTACCAGTAAGGGGCCTGAGTTTTAATAAAGTAAATTTCGAAAATTTCTGAACAACTTCGTATTCGGTTATTGCCGGCTTGGAAATTTTAATCTTTTTTTTCGATTGCACAACAACTAATTTTCCTTTTTTCGTCCGACCAATCGGCAATTCAATTGTTCCTTTTTCTTGAGCGGGCCGGCCGCAAACTAAAGCTAAATATTCTTTTTTTACACGACTATTTTTAAACTGATCAATAAAATATTCAAATGATTTTTGATTTCTGGCGATTATCATCAATCCGGAAACATTTTGGTCCAAGCGATGAACAATCCCTGGCCTTTCACCTCCGTCAATTTGCTTTATTTCAGGATAATTTTCAATCAGCCAATCCACTAAAGTATTTTCTTTCTGATATTTAGTAGAATGCACCAATAATCCGCTTGATTTTTCAATAACCAAATAATCCTTATCTTCCGAAATTATTAAAATTTTGGATCCGCTAGATGGCGGAGAACTAAATTTTATCATAATTTCGAGAACCCTGTTAAATAAGATTTGAGGCGACTTTTTAAAAACATCTTGCCGTGATAGGTTTTAAAATATTTTTCTCTATGCATAGCATCTTTTTGATTTAAACAACCTTCGAAATAAATCAACTTTAACGGTCTTCTATCTTTCGTTGAGCTAACATACCCTTTTTTATGTTCCTCAAATCTTAATTTTAAATTTTCTGTATAGCCTGCGTAAAGTTTATTGTCTTTCAATGATTGCAAGACATATACATAATAAAGCATATCTATATGGAAAATTTAAAATTATTTAACAGGGTAATGATTTTGTTGCTAAATTTTTTGCGTCCTTTGGACTTTAAAATTTAGACAAAAATCATTATATTAGGTTTTAAAAAAAAGTCAACCCCCGCACCAAATGGCGATATATTTTTAAAATGCGCGGATTTATTCATTTTATTTGATTAATTTGTTTAAAATTTATTCCTATTTTTAAATAAATTTCTTCAAAAATTTTACAGCTGATTTTTTGTCTTTAATCTTTCCTTCAAGCTGTTTTTCTCTTAAAATTCCCAATAATTCGCCTATCCTGGGTCCTGGTTTTAGCTTAAATTCTTTCATAATTTCATTGCCGTTCAAAATCGGTTTGGGTAATTCTTTCTTATTGGCGCTTAATTTTTTCAATTCTTTAATCCTTTTCAGCATATTTTTGAAATCGCCAAAATCAGAATGGCCTTTTTCCAAAATCGTGGCGGAAATATCCGCAAATGAAAGTTTAAGCAAATTTTCACCCGGCAGATTGGAATTAAAAAAATATTTTTCAATGGTTTGAGGCCGCATTTTAAGAGCATTACCATGAACCAAAAGCATGTGATTTTTAATCAACCAGGAGATTTTTTCCGGATCAACGCCAAAATTTTCCGGACTTGAAAATTTTAATCTCTCGCAAATTTTTTTGGTTTTTTCCGCACCCACCACATCATGTTCATTAAAACGAATGCGGTCAGTGTGATTTTTTTCCGGAGTTTGAATGGTTGGCGGCTTTCCCAAATCATGAAAAAGGGTGGCTATAATTAATTCTGTATTCGGACGCTCATTATTAAATTGCTTTTTGAATTGTGGAGAAAATAATTTTTCCAGAGCCAAACGCGTATGTACCCAAACATCTCCTTCGGAATGAAAATTTTTCGGTTGCGGACAATTTTTCATTTTTAAAATTTCCGGCATTATTACTTTAAAAAATCCGCTTTGATCAAATAAATCTAAAGCTTTCATTGGATTAAAATAAAAAGATTTTAAAAATTCCCGGGCAATAATTTCATAAGGTACTGCCTTGGTAATTAATTTGATTTTAGATTTAATGGCTTGCCAAGTATTTTTTTCAATCTCAAAGTTTAATTGGCAGGCAAATCTTATTGCCCGCAGCATTCTGGAATAATCTTCTTTAAATCTGTCTTTTGGCTTGCCAACTGACCGAATAACCTTATTTTTAAGGTCTTTTAAGCCATTAAACTGATCGACTAAATTTGGAATTTGGAATTTGGAATTTGGAATTTGGAACGCCATAGCATTGATGGTAAAATCGCGCCGAGATAAATCTTCTTCAATCGGCAAGTTGGGATTAGTTAAAACTTTCACATCGCGATAGCCGCCGGTGTTAAAAGAAAAATCGCGCCGAGGCAAGGCAATATCAAAAGGATTATGCTTGTCGCCGCCATGAGGCGTAAATTTAAAAACACCGAAACTTTTGCCGACAAATTCCACTTGTCCCAAATTTGCTAAAAATTTTTCCAAATCAGACGCCTTAATTTTACAAATAACAAAATCATAGTCCTTGGTCGCTTTTTTCAAGAATAAATCACGAACCGCGCCGCCAACCAAATAAATCTCCACTTTAGGGAATTTTTTTTGAAGCTTATTCAAAAAACCAAAATTCTTATCCTTATTCAGGAACTCTAAATTCAGCTTAAAATTGTTCTTATTTTTAGATGACATAAATTAACATTAACTCATTTTCTGAAATTTTGCAATGAAAAAATTTACCAGTTAAAATAAAATGAGAGACAAATCTCTGATTTTATCCCTCATTTTATGGTGGGCACTAGAGGACTCGAACCTCTGACCTTCACAATGTCAATGTGACGCGCTACCAACTGCGCCAAGTGCCCATTAAATATTTGGTGCTGTATCCTTGAATTAGTCCGAACGCATTTTGTCGCCTGTGGCGGCGAAAAAATTTCCCCTCAAAATTATGAAAATACGACGGAATCGCGCAATGATAATTTTAAGTTTTTATTTGGCAACAAATTCTTTTTAAATTAACTACACCAAAAAAGATATAGTTGCGCCAATAACAATCAATATTCCGATGAAAAATGGTACAGCAGGATTTCTGGAGACAATAGCACTTCCGGGTACAAATATACTTGCAATTAGTAATGCGGGTAGCCATAAAAATACACCAGCCCACCAAGCAACCAATACAAAACCAAGTATAACTTCAGCAATAAATAAGCCGATAGCGATAATTGGAATAATAATTTTTCCGGCTGGAGTGAAAAACCAAAGCGGGGCATCAAATGTGCTGACACCACCAGGGCCGGGTTGTCTCGCATATGCACCCTGAACTAATCCCGCTCCTAGACAAAAAATTAAATATTGAATTAGCATAAACTTAAAAAAAATAATTATTTTTTGATTAAATGGTTCCTGAGTTTATTTACTAAACGAATTATAGATAATGCAATAAAAACAAGGAGAAATAATAAACCTAAAGTGCCCCATAAATCTCCGCCAATTGAAAAATACAAGCCGTAGAAAATAATTGTTAAAATCAATGGCCATTTTATTGAAAGGGGTTCCCCGGAAATTAATTTCATAAATTTGTAACTTTGAGTCAATATTTTTATCAGGTTCTTTGGCGATTTTAATCTTTTTAATTTTTATTTGGTGCGCGAGGAAGGAATCGAACCTTCAACCTCGTCTTTATCAGAGACGCGTTCTACCATTGAACTACTCGCGCAAAAAATCATTTTAATATTAACAAAATTATATTATTAGTCAACCCCTATTTTAAATATTCTCGCCCCGACGTTACAGTCGGGGCTCCGACCTTCAAGGCGTCGGAGTTGTTATTTATTCTAAACAAAAAAACCAGTTAAGTCAACTGGTTTTCTTGCTCTAAAAACGCAAATCAAAGCGGGTAAACTAACCTTCGACCTTAATTTTTCTATTACTCGAAAGTAATAGAAAAAATATAAGTCCTCTAAA
>JAQUOF010000037.1 GCA_028717225.1 Patescibacteria group bacterium | reverse complement strand
ATGTAAATCCGGTCGGTCAAACAATTCGCATTAAAAAAATTGAATTTAAAGTCATCGGTCTTACCAAAACAAAAGGCGGAAGCGGTTTTAGTAATCAAGATGATCAAATTTTTGTTCCTTTATCCACTGCACAGCGTTTTTTGGCCGGCAGCGAGTATGTAAGCACAATCAGCGTGCAGGCAATTGATCAGAAATCAATGACTGAATTGCAAGCTCAAATTACAACATTATTATTAAGCCGGCATAATATTTCAAATTCTGCGCTGGCTGATTTTAGCACCATGAATCAAGCTGATATTGTGCAGAGTGCGTCTTCAATAACTAAAACTTTAACAATGCTTTTGGCGGCGATTGCCGGAATTTCTTTGATTGTCGGCGGCATCGGTATTATGAATATGATGCTGACAAATGTTACTGAGCGAACAAGAGAAATTGGTTTGCGAAAAGCCATTGGCGCAAAAAGATCGGAAATTAATCTTCAATTTTTAACCGAAGCCGTGATGATTACTTTTTTAGGTGGAGTTATCGGCGTTCTATTTGGCTGGCTTATTTCACTTGGCGTTTCCCAATTTAGCAGTATCGCCACTAAAATGTCATTATCATCGGTTTTATTGGCCTTCGGCGTATCAGCTGCGATTGGAATTATTTTTGGTTATTACCCGGCAAAGAGAGCCGCTGCGTTAAATCCGATTTTAGCTTTAAGATACGAATAAAATAATTTAATAATTTAATTTTAAAATTATGAAAAAAATGTTACCAGTTATTATAATATTGATTATCGTAGTGGGGGGAGGAGCTTTTTTCGGAGGCATGAAATATAGTGAAAGTACCCGCTTAAATTTTGCGAAACAAAATTTTGGCAGGCAACAAATGGGAAATGGCGCACCCATGGGAAATAAACAAGGCGGTGTGAATTCTGCCAGCGGAGAAATTATTTCTCAAGATGATAAAAGCATTACCGTTAAATTGAATGACGGCGGATCAAAAATTATTTTTTATTCCGATACGACTCAAGTTATGAAATTTTCTCAAGGATCAGGTGCTGATTTGAAAATAGGGGAGAATGTTATGGTAAATGGTCCTGCTAATTCAGACGGCAGTATTACCGCCAAATCAATTCAACTCAGACCGGCCATGCCGCAGCCGCAAATTCAAAAATAAAAAATTTTTATAATTAAAAAGCGCTGTTTTGCAACAGCACTTTTTAATTTGACAAAACCGAATTTTTGTGCTATCATAATAATATGAATAAATATAAATTTCCAATTATTTTAATTATTATCTCTTTTATTTTAGCCCCTTTGCAAGGGGTTCTTGCTGATTATCTTCCGCCCAGAGGAGCGGCAACAATTGAGATAGGTAATTGGAAAACTGATTTTGGTTCTCAGTCTGCCATTGATGCAAAACAAAGCACTATTAAATGGGTAAAAAACAATGTTTCCTTAAATACGGAAGGCACTGGTTATATGTCAAACGGCGTTTTATGGACTAATACCATAAGTTTCAATCAAGATATTCTTAATGTGACTTTGGACGGCTCCTTTGATCGTCCCAGCGGTACCACTGTTTTAGGTTTTGTTACTTTTGACAATGACATTAGAGAATATCCTTTAAGTCCATTGGAATGGGCAGCTCCATATCAACCTGATGGCAGGGTCAGAAAAATGCGCCTAAGAGTATTTTTGGCCAGTGATAATCATTTTTTGACGCCGGTAATTCATGAATTAAGAGTAAGAGTGGAACTGCAGGATCGTTCTGATAATGGACCGATTAATCGTGACAATACCAGAGTCTCGGATTTAAAAAAAATAAGAAATGTCATTAATAATTTTTATAAAGATTTAAAGCAGTATCCGGCCGTAAGCGTATCCAATGACAATAAAGAAAATAAAGATTATCAATGGAAATTATTTAAAGATGTTTTAGATTCCGCTTCAATAACTTGGCGCAAAGATTATACCAGCGGATTTGTTTCTCAAACAAAAGGAATGAGTAATGATTTTAAATATGGATATTTAACAGGTGATTCAGGCGCGTATTATGTGATGTGGGTTAGATTGGAGGAAGCAAATTCAAAACACTTTACCGAATCTGATTATTGGAAGGGCAGTCTTTTGGGAATAAATTGCACTCCGCCGATTTATTGTTTTTCATCAAAAGGTACTCCGGGCCAAATTGAAATCATTAATAAGCCTTTTGATACTAAAAATAAAGCAAATAAAATTCAGGGTGAAACTTTTGTCAGAAGCAGCAAGGACGATCCCAGTGTTTGGTTAAAAATAAATAATCGCCGCTTATGGATAAGAGATTCTAAAGTTTTGGAAAAAATTGGAGCTGTCGCGAAAGACGTGGTTATTGACTCCAGTATTAAGAAAGTTCCTTTATTTAAATTTATTAAAGGCAAGGATGATAAAAAAATTTATTTGATTACCGCCTCCGGATTTAAAAGATATATGCCGGATATTAAAGTTCTTAATTTTTACGGCCGTACAACAGAGGTTGTAACTTTGCCAAATGATATACTTAACGCTATTCCGGATAATGGTTTAATCAGAGCCAAAGGAGAAACAAAAGTTTATTTTTTGGATCAAAAAATAATCAGATGGGTAACTTCGGTCAGTGTCATTAAAAAATTGGGATTTACCACCTCGGATATAGTTAATATTGATGCCAAAGAGTTAAAATATTATACTGAAGCAAATCCTATATTTTAATCTCTCACCCAGAAAAATAGAAATTTGAAATTATAGAATAGTGTTTCATCTTTGGGATTTATGCCCAATTTTTAATTTTGATTTTTACATTTTTAATTTTTTATGATTGATACTCATAGTCATCTCAATTTTAAAGTTTTTGATAATAATTACAAAGAAGTAATTAAAAGAAGTTTTGATAACGGCGTCAAAGCGATTATTAATATTGGCACTGATTTAAAAAGTAGTGAAAAAGTTTTGGCTATTGCCAATGAATTTCAAAATTGTTATGCCGCTGTCGGACTTCATCCGACTGATATTGAAAAAGAAAATTTTGATCCAAAAAAATATATTGATTTGGTTAATTCAAATCCGGATAAAATCAAAGCAATAGGGGAGACAGGTCTTGATTATTATCACATAACGAACAATGCCGAGCGCGAAAAACAAAAGGAAATTTTTAAAAAACATTTGGAATTGGCTCAAAAATTAAATTTGCCGATTATTTTGCATTGCCGAGGAAGCAAGGAAAATCCAAAAGATGCTTACCTGGATTTATTATCAATTATCAGCGCTTCGCCATTTATACCTCAAGGCGTGATTCATTGTTTTACATCTGATTTGGAAATTGCTCAAAAATTTTTAGATTTAGGTTTTTATTTGGGATTTACCGGAGTTATTACTTTCAGAAATGCAAGTGCTCTTTTAGAGGTTGTTAAAAATGTTGATTTAAAAAGAATATTAATTGAGACTGATTCTCCATTTTTGGCGCCCGAACCTCATCGGGGAGAACAAAACGAACCTTCTTATGTCCGTTTTGTGGCTGAAAAAATTGCTGAAATTAAAGAATTGCCATTAAAAGAAGTTATAGAAATAACCAGCCAAAACGCCATTAAATTATTTAATTTACCCCGCACCCAGAATTTATAAGGAGTTTTTTTAATTTATTATACTCGCTTATTTTAGACGGCCGTCCAAAATAAGCGAGTATTTTATTTATAAATATTTGCGGAAAATTTCATAAGATTCGTTGCTATTTAGTATTTTTTGTGGTAAAATATTTCCATAATGGAAAATAAAATTATTTCTAAAATTATAGAAGAACTGAATCCTCAGCAAAAAGAGGCTGTTACTCATGTTAACGGCCCTTTAATTATAATTGCCGGGGCAGGCACAGGTAAAACCAGGGCCATTACTTATCGCATTGCTTGGCTTATTTTAAGCGGTCAGGCAAAACCGGAGGAAATTCTGGCTGTCACTTTTACTGATAAAGCCACTCAAGAAATGGAAGAAAGAGTGGATAAATTATTGCCTTACGGCTATGTTGATATTTGGATCTCCACTTTTCATTCTTTTTGTGAAAGAGTTTTGCGCGATTATGCCATAGAAATCGGTCTGCCCATTGATTTTAAATTGCTTGATACGGCCGGGCAGTGCTTTTTGGTCCAGAAAAATTTTGACCGTTTTGATTTGGATTATTATCGTCCGCTTGGCAATCCGACAAAATTTATCCGTGAACTGGTAAAACATTTTGGCAAAGCCAAAGATGAAGTGATTTCTCCGAAAGAATATTTAGAATATGCCCAAGGATTGGAAATGGATAATGACAGATCAATGTCTGACAATTTGGT
>JAQUOF010000036.1 GCA_028717225.1 Patescibacteria group bacterium | reverse complement strand
AATTGGCCAAAAATAATTTTCTCAGCCGGTTTGAAATAGCCGATTTATTAAACGATTCAAGCTCTTTAAGCAACTTATTGAGAGTAATGAGAGATTTAATTCTTTTTAAATTGGGCATTTCAACGTCTTCTGATTTAACACCTGTTTTAACAAAGGTTTCCAAAGTTTATTCCATGGAAAGATTGGCCAAATTCGTTTCGGAAATTTTAAAAACACAAATGATGCTGCGCCAAAATGTCAGCTTTAAAATAGCAGTTGAAAATTTATTAATCAATTTATAAATTTATTTATGAAACGTAAGAATTTTTTATTCCTAATTGTCCTTATTTTTATCTTGGGGATGACCAGCGGATGTCTTAATATAAATTTCGCGACTCCAAAAGCCAACAGCGGAATTTTTAAATCAGTAAATCGAGCCGAATCTTGGCAGCAAAAAGTCGGCTTGCTTGTTTTAAGCACGGCCAAAAAAGATCCGAAAATTATTACCGATTTGGATGCGGTAGATGTTTCCGCCATGGTTCTCGATCCTCAAGACAGCAATACTTTATATTTGGGAACAAAAGGAAGCGGGCTTTTTGTCAGTTATGATAACGCGGAAACCTGGCAAAAATATTCTAAATTGCCAAGCGGGAGAGTAAATGCCATTGCTGTACACCCAAAATTAAAAAATGTAATTTACGTTGCCATTGGTAATCGTATTTTTAAAAGTCTTGATTGCTGCCGTACATGGGAAAATGTTTATTTGGAAGCGGCCGGGGGAGTGCAAATTAACGCTTTATCTATTGACCCGGAGGCCGGTACCAGAATTTATGCCGGTCTTTCCGATGGCCGACTGATAAGAAGCGAAGACGACGGTTTAAGCTGGCAAACTTTTGTTGATCTTAAAGGAGGCGTTAAGCAGATTTTAGTTAATCCGAATAATCCGCAAATAATTTATGCCACCACTTCTGGTCAAGGAATTATGCGCACGGAAGACAAAGGAATTAAATGGGTTTCTTTGGATGAATCTTTAAAGGATTTTAAAAATGGCCGAGATGTTAATAAGATAATTTTTGACCCGAGAAGAGCGGATGGGATAATTACGGCCAGTAATTATGGTTTATTGAGAAGCGAAGATGGCGGAAAAACTTGGGTTGATTATAAATTATTGCCCAAACAGGGCCAAGCAAGTATTCTTTCTTTTGCCATTAATCCTCAAAACCCAAATAATATTTATTATATTACTTCCAATACTCTCCAAAAATCAGTAGATGACGGAAAAACTTGGGTGACAAAACCTTTACCAAGCGGTCAAATTCCGGTTGAATTATTAGTTGATCCGAATAATCCAAATATTTTATATTTAGGAGAAATTCAAAAACCTAAAAAGTAATCTTATTTAATTAAATAAAACTATGAACATTATTGAATCTCACAAACAAGAATTTGAAAATATCGTTGAATTTTTCAAGAAAGATATTCAAGGCATTAGAACCAATCGCGCCACTCCGGATTTGGTTTCGCATGTTTTGGTTTCCGTTTACGGGGCGAAAACTCCGCTTGAACAATTAGCCAGTGTTAATGTTCCCGAACCAAGAACTATTGTTATTCAGCCTTGGGATAAAAGCATTATCAAGGAGATTGAAAAAGCGTTAAGTTCTGTTGATTTGGGAGCGAGTCCGTTGTCTCAAGAAGGAATCATTCGTTTGGTTTTACCCGCTTTAAGCGAAGAAACAAGAAATAATTTGGTTAAAATTTTAAAAACTAAATTGGAACACTCTCATCAATCATTAAGAACAATTCGCGATTTAGTCAGAGAAAAAATTATTAAATCTGAAAGAGCCAAAGAAATGTCAGAAGACGACAAATTTCGTTTATTGGAAGATTTGGATAAATTCACCGTTGCCAAACAAGAAGAAATGAAATTAATTTGCGAACGTAAAGAAAAAGAAATTACCAGTATTTAATCATGTCTATTCTTTTAACCATTATTGGCTTAAGTATTGTCATATTTTTTCATGAATTCGGGCATTTTATTTTCGCCCGCATTTTTGGCGTCAGAGTTGAAGAATTCGGCTTTGGTTATCCGCCCAGAATGTTTGGTTGGATAAAAACTGATAAAAATAAATGGAATTTCAAATTTTTTTGGAATAAAAATGTCCCCAAAGAAGCGGATAAAAAAACCATTTATTCTGTTAATTGGATTCCTTTCGGGGGATTTAACAAATTAAAAGGAGAAATGGGCGGCCAGGAAAAGGATGATTGGGGCGCCCAGAAGTGGTGGAAAAAGGTTTTAATCGGCGTGGGCGGTGTTTGCATGAATTTTATTTTAGCGATTATTTTATTTTCTTTTTGTTTTTCCGCCGGCATACCGCAAGCAGTTGAACAAACAACAGGAGGCGGGAAAATTAAGGAAATTATCGGTATTCAAATAAGCATGGTTAGCCCCAATTCGTCTGCCGAAAAAGCAGGTATTAAAATAGGAGATGTTGTTTTAAGTATTGATGGACAAGAAATTAAAACAGTGGAGAGCCTCCAAAATTATATTAAACCAAAAGTCAATCAAACGGTTAAAATAAAAATAAAACGCAATTTGCAAATTATTGAAAAAGAAGTTAATGTTTTGCCGGCCAGTCAAAATTTTCAAGACATAGAAGAATCTTATGGCGTAATCGGCGTGGGCCTGGCCAATATTGCCATTGTTTCTTATCCTTGGTATCAATCAATTTATGAAGGCATCAAGACCACCTTTTTATTGATCGGACAATGGTGTTATTCTCTTTATTTGATTTTAAAAACTTTAATAATCAAGCATCATATGATTGGCCAATTTGTCGGCCCGGTTGGATTGGCGGCAATGGGCGGAGAAGTGGCCAGAGTCGGTTTTATTTATTTGATTCAATTTTTAGCCATTATTTCCGTGGCCATAGGCGTTTCGCAATTTATTCCTATTCCCGGACTTGACGGTTCGCGCATTCTTTTTGCCTTTATAGAAGGAATCAGAAGAAAACCGATTAAGCAAGAAACGGAGAATCTTATTTTAAGCATTGGTTTCTATTTATTGTTAATCTTGGCTGTCCTGCTTACTTATCAAGATATAGCGCATTTATTCAGTAAATTTTTCAAATAATTTTACTATGAGACAAACTCATTTTTTTACCAAAACTTCCAAAACTGACCCGAAAGATGCGGCTACTTTTAGCCATAAATTTTTGGTAAAAGCCGGTTATATCAATCAATTAACCAGCGGCGCTTGGTCTTTATTGCCCTTGGGTCTGCGCGTTTATAAAAAAATTGAAAATATTATTCGCGAAGAAATGAATGCTCTTGGCGCGGAAGAAATTTTAATGCCTTCTCTTCAGCCCAAAGAATTATGGCTTGAAACCGGACGCTGGGATACAATTGATCCGCCTTTATTTAAAGTTAAAGATCGCCATGAAAAATGGTTGGCACTTGGTTCAACCCACGAAGAAGTGGTAACTGATTTGGCCAGAACTTATATTGAATCTTATAAAGATCTGCCAAAAGCGGTTTATCAAATTCAAAATAAATTCCGCAATGAAATGCGTCCAACTGGCGGATTATTGAGAACACGGGAATTTATCATGAAAGATTTATACAGTTTCCATAAATCGTCCGAAGATTTGGATGATTTTTATGAAAAAGTAAAACAAGCTTATTTTAAAATATATAATCGCTGTGAACTTAAAGCCGTGGCCGTTGAAGCTTCATCGGGCTCAATCGGCGGCAGTATTTCAAATGAGTTTATGATTTTAGCTGATTCAGGCGAAGATAAAATCATAGTTTGCCCAAAATGCGGTTGGGGAGCGAATATGGAACTTGGCAAAGACATAACAGAGTGTCCAAAATGTTCAAGCAAGCTTGAAATGAAAAATGCCATTGAAATCAGCCATGTTTTTAAATTAAAAACCGTTTATAGCCAAAAAATGAATTTGAATTTTACGGATAGCGACGGACAGAAAAAATTGGTAATGATGGGTTGTTACGGCATTGGTTTACAAAGATTAATGGCGACGATTATTGAAGCTTCTCATGATCAAAATGGAATTATTTGGCCAGCTTCTGTCGCGCCATTCAATATTCATTTGATCGGTTTGGATTTAGACGATAAAAATATAGTCGATCAAGCGGAAAAAATTTATAAACAACTTTCAAAAAAATATGAAGTTCTCTTTGATGATCGGCAAGATTCGGCCGGCGCAAAATTTAAAGACGCCGATTTAATCGGTATTCCCGTCAGGCTGGTTGTCAGCAAAAAAACAGGTGATAAAGTGGAATATAAAGAAAGAAATGAAAAGACAATTCAGTTAATGACAATTGAACAGATTATTAATAAACTTAAATAATTTTTTTAGGAGGTATTTAAATGTTAAGATGTTATAATGCTAAAATGTTAAAATGATTTTTTATGTTTAAAAATTTTTTCGGAATATTTGC
>JAQUOF010000035.1 GCA_028717225.1 Patescibacteria group bacterium | reverse complement strand
TTGATATAATAATTTTAATGGTCCGGTAGATCAACTGGTTAGATCGCATCCCTGTCACGGATGAGGTTGCGGGTTCGAGCCCCGTCCGGACCGTATTTTATTCCAAATAAAAAATGACGATTACAAAATTATAATCGTCATTTTTTATTTTCTTATTAAGAACGAGAGATTTTTTCAAAATATTTTAATCCATTTTCGTCTTTACCCGCTTCAACAAAATCCTCAAAAACAACCGGAATAATCATTTTTACTTTTTCCAATAATTTCCCCATTACCTCTCTGATTTCCCAATGAGCCGGTCGGGCGGTCCGCATTTTAAAAATATGCCGCCATTCCCGTAAATTCGCCGAAACAACAATTTGAGATTTAATCGCCGTGGGTAAAATTTGCCTGGCGTCTTGCGGCAGCCAACCTGCCTTTCTTAATCCTCGATAAAATTCTTCCGTTTCTTGAAGCATTTCAGCCATGGACATTTCCCTACCGTCAGCCAATTTCACTTTTTCATTTTCATTTTTATGAGCCGGAACAACGCATTTTAATTCAAATTTTTCCAAATCCACTTCCGCGCTCGGTTTGGCATAATCCACATAGCGAGTTGATTCTTGAGAAATTCCCATTATGCGATGGCGAACCAATTCGTGAGTCAAACCGCGGGAACAATCATTAAATTGGACAATCATCAAACTGTGTTCCATTACGCTTTCATGCCCGAGTTTTAAAATCATTTTAACGAATTTTTCCGCTGTTTCTTGAGTAATTTCTTGAGCAACTGATTGGTAACAAGTTCTCCCCGCTCTTTCAATGGTTAATAATTGCGATTTTAAATTTTCTTCAGGCGTTAAAATTACAAAACTTCCGGCATCTTTAAGTATTTTCATATTTTTTAAATTATATTTTTAAATATTTTAAAAGTTTTTTCCGCGCATTTTTGCCAAGAAAATTCTTTCACTCTGACTAATCCTTTTTCTATCAATTCTTTTCTTAAATCTTGCTCGTTGATTATTCTTTTTATTGCCTCAACCATTTGTAAGGAATTTCTGGGATCAAAGTATAGAGCCGCATCTTGAGCAACTTCAGGCAAAGAACCCTGATTTGAGGCAACAATCGGACAGCCACAAGCCATTGCTTCAAGCAAGGGAATGCCAAAACCTTCATAAAAAGAAGGGAAAATAAATGCTTCTGCGCCGGCGTACAAATAAACCAAATCTTTCGGTTCAACATAATTAATCTGACGAATATTTTCCCCTAAAGATTTAATTTGTGATTTCACTTCTTGATAACCGAAACCGGGATTTCCGGCTAAAACCAATTGCAGAGAATATTTTTGTTTTAAAAGCTGTTGATAAGCGTCAATTAATCCTTTGATATTTTTCTTTTTTTCCAACCGGCCGACAAAAAGAAGATAAGGCTTTTTAATCTGATATTTGGCCAAAATTTCTTCCGTTTTATTTTTGTCTTCAATTAAATTATAATATTTATTATATCCCAAGGGAGTAACGACTATTTTATTCGGATCTGTTTTGTATAAATTTATTATTTCTGTTTTTGTAAATTCCGAAGGGGTGATAATTTTATCAGCATATTTGGCGGCGAAAGAATGAACCATTGAATAATAAATTCTCTGCCCAAAAGTATAAGCTTTTGGAAAACGCTTGAATCCCAAATCGTGAATAGTCATTATTTTTTTAGCTCGGCCCTTCGGCAAGCTCAGGGCCGTCTTGAGTAAAGTCGAAAGACGGCAAAAAACAGGCAAACAATGAGCCGGAACAAATAAAATATCCGGCGGATTAATCAACATTTCCCAAGATAATCTGATTTGAGTCCAAAAATATTTCAAAGGCCAAGATAAAATTTGAGCTTTCCAGCCGGCCGACATAATTCCCAAGTCGCCTTTTAGCTTTTCCGGTGCGTATAAAATAAATTTATCCCCCTGAGATAGAGGGATTTTTTTTAATTCTTGAATCAAATGGTAAGAATACCACTCAACGCCTGTTTTTTGCGGACGATTTGCCCGCGAAGCATCAATTCCGATAACCATACCAAAATTATTTATTTCATTGCCATAAGACTCTTTTTATAAGAATCTAAATTTTCCAAAGCTATACCTGTTCCCCGAGCCACGCAAAGCAGCGGTTCTTCAGCTACATAAGCCGGTACGCCGGTAACTTGAGTAAAGAGTTTATCTAAATTTCTGATCAAAGCCGTACCTCCTGATAAAACCATTCCCTTTTCCATAATATCAGCCGCTAATTCTGGCGGAGTTTCATAAAGTACGGATTTTATCGCCGAAACAATGGAATTAAGTTCATCTTGAATAGCTTCAGTTATATCATCAGAGTCAATCAAAATAATTTTAGGCAAACCGGTAATCATGTCTCTGCCTTTAATATCCATTTTTAATTTTTTTTCTAATGGCAAGGCTGAACCAATTCTGATTTTAATATCTTCGGCTGTTCTCTCACCAATTGCCAAATTATATTTTTTGCGAATAAAGACCATAATTGCCGCGTCCAATTTATTTCCCGCTACTCTGATGGAAGTGGAAGCAACAATTCCGCCCAAAGAGATGACCGCAGATTCAGTTGTTCCTCCACCCATATCAACAATCATATGTCCTGAAGCTGAACCAATGGGAATATTCGCGCCAATAGCCGAAGCAATCGGTTCTTTAATAATATAAGCTGCTCGAGCGCCGGCGGCCATAGTCGCGTCAATTACCGCTCTTCGTTCAGTTGAAGTAATGCCTCCCGGCACTGCCACCATAACTTCCGGCCTAAAAAGACGAAAACGTCCGATCGCTTTGCCGATAAAATATCTTAACATAGCTTCAGTTGTTTTATAATCCGCAATTACGCCGTCTTTCAAAGGTTTTTTTGCCACAATTGAATCAGGGGTTCGTCCGATCATCGCTTTAGCTTCATCGCCAACAGCCAAAACACTGTTGTCAACAGTGGAAATCGCCACCACTGACGGTTCATCAGTAACAATTCCCCTTCCTTGCACATAAACCAAGATATTGGCTGTCCCTAAATCTATACCGATTTTTTTAGAAAACATAATAAATAATATTTACGCTTTTAAATTTTTTTCCTCAACTTCAACTTCTCTTTTTTCTTTGAAATAATCACGGATTAAAATACTGATAACCGTGGCAATTGGAACAGAAATTAACATTCCAACCGGACCGGCTAATCTTCCGCCAATTAATAAAACAACCAAGGCCATTGCCGGATTAAGTCCGACAACTTTATACATTATATTTGGAGAAATTACAAGATGTCCGATTTGCTGAATAATAACATAAAGAATTATCACTAATAATCCCAATAGCGGCGATTGAACAAAAGCAATAATCACAGCCGGAGCAGCTCCTAGAACAGCTCCAATGAAAGGGATAATTTCCGTAAAACCGGCAATAATGGCTAAAATTAAAGCAAATTTAACTTTTAAAAAGAATAAGCCGATATAAGTTAGAATGCCAATACTTAAACAAATTAAAAATTGGCCTATTGCCCACCCGCTGACTTCTTTCTGAGACAATCTCATAAAATGCTCAAAAAAATGACGATATTTTATTGGAATTATTAAATTCAAATAATTATAAAAAGTTTTCTTTTGGATAGACAGATAAAAAGCGATGATTAAAACCACGAACAAAGAAATAATTTGACCGATAGTATTTCCCAATAAAGAAAACATATTCGAATCTCCCAGAACTTTCTGATTCAACCATTGATTGCCTAATTTTAAAAATTGTTCCTGGGCTCCGGCGGGTATTTTCCCCACGATTGATTGAAAAACATCCGGGACTTGATTAATAAAAAATTTACTTTGTTCCACAATAGTCGGCCAAATGGCGAAACTGATGCCGATTAAAACTAATAAAATAAATAAATAAACAATCAAAGCTCCCAGCCAACGGGGAAATTTTTTTCTTTCAAAAAAATTAACCGTGGGATTAATAATCACGGCCAAAAAAACCGCCACCAAAACCATAAAGATAATGTCGCGTATAAAATACAAAAACCAAAAACCCAAAAGGACTAAAACAACTTTAATAACCGACAACGGATCTATTTTAAAAATTATAATGCTTTTTGGATTTGAATTATTTTGATTTTCAAACATAAATTTTGATTTATATTTATACTTTAATTATATCCCATCTTGCAAAATCCGCAAGAATTGGCGATTTTCTTTAAACGGCCCGATCATGGCCAAACTTAAATTTTTATTTTTAAAAAGTTGATTGGCTATTCTCTTAATATCCGATTGGCTAACTTTTTTTATCTTTTTTAATTTTTCTTTCGGTTCAATAATCTTACCAACCAATAATAACTGCCTGCCATACCATGAAGCCAAAGTAGCCGATTCTTCAAAAGAAAGTTTCATTGTCCCCTCAATATAATCTTTGGTTCGAATCAATTCTTCTTTGCTCACGCCTTGTTTTTTAATTTTATTTAATTCTTCTAAAATAACTTTTAACGTTTCTTCTGTTCTGTCTTTGTCAACTCCGGCCCGGATTTCAAAACTGCCCGTGTCCTGATAAACGCCCAATTCCATTTCCACGAAATAAGCCAATCCTCTTTTCACTCTTATCTCGGTAAAAAGCCGCGAGCTCATATTGCCGCCTAAAATAAGGCTTAAAACAGTAGCCGCTTCCAAATCGCGATGATGATAAGAATAACCCAAACCGCCTAAAGCGATTTG
>JAQUOF010000034.1 GCA_028717225.1 Patescibacteria group bacterium | reverse complement strand
TCAGAAGGCCATCCTTATCATTTTGTTTCAAAAGAAAAATTTGAACAAATGATAAAAAATGATGAGTTGGTTGAACATGCCTTGGTTTACGAAAATTATTACGGTTCTCAGAAAAAAGATGTTGAAGAATTATTGAAATCGGGCAAAACGGTTATTTTTAAAATTGATTGCCAGGGTGCAAAGACAATTAAAACCAAATTTCCTCAAGCAAAAGTTATTTTTATCATTCCGCCATCAATTGAAATCTTGGAAAAACGGTTACGTGACAGAAAACAAGATTCGGAAGAAGTGATTCAAAGGCGGGTAGCTGAGGCGCAAAAAGAATTAACTACTCTTGATAATTGGGATTATGTGATTACTAATGGAGAAGGAGAATTAGAAGAAGCCGTGAAACGAGTTAAAGAAATTATTATTTCGCTTTAATATATTAATCAAAATTAAAATATAATATGGAAGATATAAAAAAAGAAAAAAAAGAAACCAGTGTTACCGACATTAAACCGGGAATGATGATTAAGATTTATCAAAAAATCAAAGAACCTGATGCGAAGGGAAATATGAAAGAAAGAATTCAAATTTTTGAAGGCATGGTAATTTCTCGCCATGGCGGAAATACGCCAGGAGCCACTTTTACCGTTAGCAGAAAAGCGGCTGACAATATCGGCGTGGAAAAAATTTATCCTTTATATTCACCGACGATTTCTAAAATAGAAATAGTGAAGAAGTTTAAAGTCAGAAGAGCCAAATTGAATTTTTTGAAAGATCATTCCAAAAAATTGAAAGAAGTAAAATAGATAATTGTTATTTTGGGCGGACGTGCCTGCCTGCCGGCAGGCAGGGCGGAACTGGTATACGCGCATGTAATTGTTGTATTACAATTTTAAAATTATGGAAAGTTATTATGTTTATGCTATAAAAAGTATTAAATATAATTATATTTATGTTGGGATGTCAGAAAATCCGGAGAAAAGGTTGAAAGAACATAATATTGGAAAAACTAAATCAAATAAACGATATATCCCTTTTGAAATTATATTTACAGAATTTGTCGGTTCTAGACATCAAGCGAGACAAAGAGAAAAATATTTTAAATCTGGTTGTGGTAAAGAATATTTAAAAACATTAATAAAATAATTGCGGACGTGGCGGAACTGGTATACGCGCATGCTTGAGGTGCATGTGGGAGCAATCCTGCGAGGGTTCGAATCCCTCCGTCCGCACCAAAAACTAAAATATAGAAATTATAATATGGGCCCGTGGTATACCGGTAACACGCTTCCATGGCATGGAAGAGTAAGGGGTTCGATTCCCCTCGGGTCCATAAAATTTAGCAAGGGGCGTCGGGTTTATCAGGGGCAATTAGCTCAATGGTAGAGCGTCTCGTTTACACCGAGAAGGTTGTAGGTTCGATCCCTACATTGCCCATTTATAGGGCAAATAAGGGCGAAATACACTCTTAAACACAATTTCGCCAGGGTAGCTCAGTGGTAGAGCGAAGGACTGAAAATCCTTGCGTTGGCAGTCCGATTCTGCCCCCTGGCATATTAAAAGACCGTAGATTTCTACGGTCTTTTAATTATTTATTTTTTAAATTTTACAGAGATTTTTTGTAGACTTCCATAATTTCCCTTAGCCGTTTTTCGTCAATGGCCGGCATTTCTATTCCCAAATTTTTGGCTTTTTGATTGGATAAAATACAATTGCTTCGTTTGGCGCTGGTAATATTATAAAGTTCATTTAAAGAAATCAACTCATATTGATGATTCGGATTAACTATTTCTTGATAGGCTTTAAGCATCTGCTTGTGATCTAAATAACCATCATTTACTAAATTTAAAATTCCGGTCGGCCGAATTTCTGTCAATTTAACCAAGGCCGGAAACATATCTTCAATTAAAGTGACTGAGTTCGGTAAAGAAATAACTTTTTTATAAGAAATTATTTTATTAAGCAGATTGCGCGGATGAGAATGCATGGAAATCGGCATTCTGATTCTAATTTGAAGAACAGGTAATTCTTTTAAAGCCATTTGCATTGCGACTCTCATTCGGGAATAAAAACTGCCAAAAAAATTCGGTTCGTCTTCTTCGCTAAAAGGCGTTTCCGGCGTGCCGGAGTAAATACAACCCGAAGCGATTTGAATCATAAAACTTGACGCTTCCAAAGCAGCCAAGGCAACATTGATCGCCCCTGCCACATTGACGGCCACAGTTTCTTGTTTATGAGTTTCACACCAGTCAATATTGGGATAAGCCCTGACACCGGCAAAATTAATCACCACATCAGGCTTGATTTCCTGAAATTTTTTCTTTAAAGCCGGCAAATCAGTGATATCAATTCTTTCGCTGAAAACTTCAAAATTATTTTGTTTCAAATATTCCACGAATTTTCCGCCCATAAATCCACTCGCTCCCAAAATATAAAAACTTGGTTTATTATTTTTCATACCAGGTAGTAGAACTTTGACCGGTTATTTATTCCTGCCAAAGTTATAAAATTAGTTAATTTATTATTAAAATTTATTTTTTATGCTCGGTAGAACCCCCTAGAAAACTAAGTCAAAGTTTCACTACCTGGCATATTTTTTCATTATACCTATTTAAAATTTGTTGGCAATCTTAGGACTTGACAAAAAGTAAAAAAAGTGTTATTATATTTATATATAAATCAGTTCTTTATAAAAAAGGAGACAAAATGAAAAAAATATTTGTAAAGGAAATTGAGAGTTTCACACATAAAAACGTTGTATTTAAGTTACTTGAGTTGGAAATACCCAAAAATGAGGTAAACAGGTATGTTATTTTTCTTGAGTTAAATAACGAAAAACATTTTCTTCCCGCAGGTGATTATATCACGGCTCAAAAAATTTTAAGTGCAATAAAAATAGATGATGCTGAATTAGTTAAAAAACTATGCGCGAACACTACAAAAGATTATAGATATGAGGGATATAATCTTGTATTAAACTAAAAAGAAAAGTTTAGGGTTGCTTTAATAAAGGCAACCCTTTTCTTTTTTTAAAAAAGCGTTATAATAATATCATATGGCAAAAGAATTAACAAAAATGGATAAAATAATTTCGTTGTGTAAACGCCGAGGATTTATATTCCCCGGTTCTGAAATATACGGCGGATTGGCCAATTCATGGGATTTTGGCCCTCTTGGCGTTGAGCTAAAAAATAATATCAAGCGAGCTTGGTGGAAAGAAATAGTTCAGAAAAGAGATGACGTGGTGGGATTGGACAGTTCTATTTTAACGCCCAAAATTGTTTGGGAAGCGTCAGGACATTTGGAAAATTTTACCGATCCGTTGGTGGAATGTAAGAAATGCCATCAGAGATTCAGATCTGACAAAATTGAAGGCAAAAAATGCCCGGATTGCGGCGGCGAACTGACCGAAGGCAAGAAATTCAATCTCTTGATGAAAACTCATTTAGGCGCGGTTGAAGGCTCTCAGGACGAAGCCTATATGCGCGGGGAAACTTGCCAGGGAATTTATTTGAATTATTTGAATGTCAAAGAATCAATGAGGAAAAAATTGCCGTTTGGCGTTGCTCAAGTCGGAAAAGCATTCAGAAATGAAATAACGCCCGGAAATTTTATTTTCAGAACGCGCGAATTTGAACAAATGGAAATGCAATATTTTGTTTCACCCAAAGAAGCGAATGAATATTATCAAGAATGGAAAGATTGGACTTTTGATTGGTATAAAAATTTGGTTTATCGTCCGGAAAATTTGCGTTTGCGCCAGCATGAAAAAGACGAATTAGCGCATTATGCCAAAGAGGCCTGGGATGTTGAATATAAAACGCCGTTTGACGATTGGAGCGAATTCGCGGGCATCCATAATCGCGGGGATTGGGATTTGTCGCGGCATGGAAAATACAGCGGCGCGGATATGAATTACACGGACGAAGAAACTAAAGAAAAATTTATTCCTTATGTTGATGAAGTTTCTATGGGCGCGGACAGGGCAGTGTTATTATTCTTAATTGACGCTTATGACGAAGTTGAAACCAGATCCGGCGGCGAAAATGCGGTTCATGAAACGGAAATAGTTTTGCGCCTTCACAAAAATTTAGCCCCAATTAAAGTGGCAATTTTGCCTTTATCCAAAAAAGAAGAATTGTCTCAACCGGCCAAAGAAATTTATCACGATTTGCAAAAATATTTTATGTGCCAATATGACGAAACGGCTTCCATCGGAAAACGTTATCGCCGACAGGATGAAATCGGCACGCCTTATTGCGTGACTGTTGATTTTGAAAGTTTGGAAGACAAAAAAGTGACTGTCCGCGACCGCGACACAATGAAACAAGAAAGAATTTTAATTTCAGAATTAACCGATTGGTTAAAAGATAAATTAGATTAAACAATTTTGGTATGTACTTTCAAACAAAATTATCCCAAGGTCTTCGCTTGATTACCGTACCGGTTAAAAATGCCGAGTCAGTGACGATTGAAGTGCTTTTACCGGTTGGTTCGCGCTATGAAACCAAGGATTTAAACGGCGCCTCTCATTTCATTGAACACATGATGTTTAAAGGCACAAAGCGCCGACCATCTTCTTTATTGGTGGCGAAAGAATTGGACAGTCTGGGAGCAAGATATAATGCGTTTACTTCTAAGGATCACACCGGTTATTGGATAAAAGCGGTTGATAATAAAACGGAAAAAGCTTTTGATATTTTATCCGACATGGTTTTTAATTCGGTTTTTGACAAAGAAGAATTTGAAAGAGAGAAAAAAGTTATTTTGGAAGAAATCAAAATGTATGAAGAAAACCCTTTGCTTCATATTGAAGATATGTTTGAAAAAGTTTTATTTGGAAGCCATCCCTTAGGTTGGTTGGTAAGCGGGGATATGCCGACTGTTCAAAAAATGAGCCAGCAAAAATTAATGGCTTATAAAGAAAAGTTTTATCAGCCAAATCAGATGATCGTGGTGGTGGCGGGCAATATCAAAAATCAAGAAGCCATTAAATTGGTTAAAAAATATTTCGGCGCTTATCAAAGTAAAAAGGATAAAACTGACTTTTCGCTATTTAAAAATGAAGAAAAAAAATCTTGGCCCAAAGCGAATATTTTATTCAAAGATACCAATCAGGTCCAAATCGCTTTAGGCGGTTTGGGTTATTCTTATCATCATCGCGATTTGGAAGCGGCTACTGTTTTAAGCCTTATTTTAGGCGGCAATATGAGCTCGCGGCTTTTTACCGAGATAAGAGTGAAAAGAG
>JAQUOF010000033.1 GCA_028717225.1 Patescibacteria group bacterium | reverse complement strand
GCTGGACAGCCAGTGAACCGAAAATGATGGAAGAATTGATAAATTTAATTGATCGAACGGAATTAAACGCCATTATTTTAGATATTAAAGATTCAAGCGGAAAAATAACTTATAACAGCAAAATTTCGCAAGTTGAAAAATTGGGAACCAAAGAAATAAAAATCAGAGATTTAAGCGGCTTGGTTAAAAAACTTCATCTTCGTAAAATTTATGCCATTGCCAGAATCCCTATTTTCCAAGATTCAATTTTGGCTCAAAAAAATCCGGCCTTGGCTCTTAAAAATGGACAAAATGGGCAAATTTGGAAAGATAATAAAGGTTTATCCTGGGTGGATCCGGCCTCGGAAGAAGTTTGGGCTTACAACATAGAATTGGCCAAAGAAGTATTCGCGCAGGGTTTTGATGAAGTTAATTTTGATTATATCCGTTTTCCTTCCGACGGTAAAATTTCAAATATTACTTATCCTTTTTGGGATAATAAAACTCCGAAAAATGAAGTTATTAAAAAATTCTTTGAATATCAAAATAAAGAATTAACAAATTTGGGACCGACCTCGGTTGATCTTTTCGGCATGACTTTTTGGCACACTGCGGATGAAAGCGATATGAATATCGGCCAAAGATTGGAAGACGCGTTGCCATATTTTGATTTTATATGTCCAATGCTTTACCCGTCTCATTTTCCAAATGATTTCAATGGATTTAAAAATCCGGCTGAACATCCTTATGAAATAATTTATCAAAGTTTAAAATCAGCCGAGCCGCTTTTTATGGATTCCGAAGGGAAAAGAATTGCCAAACCGAAAATCAGGCCGTGGATTCAAGCTTTTGACATTGGCGCCAAATATACGCCGGATATGATTTTAAAACAAAAACAGGCCGTAACCGACGGCGAAGGTTATGGCTGGCTTTTATGGAATGCCTCCAATAATTATTCTAAAATTGAATCGGCTTTAAAGTAAAATAATTAGATATAAAATTTGCTCTTGACATTTTTAAAATTTCTGTTATAATATAAAGCAATAAAGTAAATAAGTTTTTTGAAAAAAGGGGCGGCACTGACCTAGAATGCAGTGCAAAAAAAAATAAAAAGGGGGAAAAATGAACTTTTTCTTAATGTTTGTTTTGGTCCTAATTGGGACTAAAACGGGCGAAGCAAAGACGTGGGATGAATTTGCAACAAAGTTTTCAAGTCCAGTTTTTTTCTGCAGAGGAGAGTGTACGGATTTTCGTGTGGAGGTTATTAGTGACAGCACTGATATTTTGGCATGTTATGACCTTTTTCCTGATTCCAAGCCTGAATCTGAGGGTGATAAAGAAATTTATGAGCTTTATTGGAATGGAAAGACGGTTGACAATCCTTTCAGAAAAAAACTTCCTTTTGTAATTACAGTTGAAACTAATGGCAATTGTAATGAAATGTTTATAGACGAAAATTTTGATGGGATTGTGGATCAATATAGCAAAGGATATTCCGGACAAATTGGGGTGAAAGGACTGAGCAGTGAAGCAAAAAAGAAGGTTCAAACTCGTTTTGACCAGTTGCTCGGAAGGTTGATAAAAGAAATGGAAAAACAGGAAAATAATTTTGTAAAATAATGTATTCAAATTTAATGAGCCAGTCCAGTATGGATTGGCTCATTTTTTATTTTTGAAACTTGGGGCTTGATATTAAATGTTATAATGTTATAATGATCCCTCACCCAGAAATTATTAATGCTCAGCTTTTTTGCGAGTTTTGGGTGGGGAAAATGATATTTTAAAATAAAAAGGTCTTGTAATAATAAAATTAACTTTATGCTTCGCATTAGAAAAAGCATAATTTCTGGGTGAGGGATGAAACAAAGAATTGAGAAAATCAATGAATTGATAAAAAGAGAAATGAGCCAAATTATAGTTCGGGAAATTGAAGCGCCGGACGGATCTTTGATTACCATTACCAGAGTGGAAACGTCCGAGGATTTAAGCGACGCGAAAATATTGATCAGCATTTTTCCTTTCAGCCACAGCAAAAAAGTGCTTTTTATATTGTTAAAAAGAATAGGCGAAATACAAGGTTTTCTGAATCGCCGGTTGGCAATGCGCCCTTTGCCGAGAATAAGATTTGTCATAGACGAAACCGAAGAAAAAGCCAGCCAAATTGAACATGTTTTGAATAAAATCAAGAAAGAATCCTAAACTATTGAATAGTTATCCACATTTAATTTAAATTGACAATTTGGATTGAATGTGTTATCTTGTTTATAGTTAGTAAAATCTTAAGCATTTAACGCTTTTGATCTTAAAATGTCAGTTGAAGAACGTTTTTATCGGTTTTCAAAGAAAAAAATAGGTGAATTCAATTCAATCAGTTGATTTCTGAAATTAAATCTATAATTAAATTATTATAATATATTTTAGCCTGAGATAACAATTTTTGCCATCCAACTTCTCTTATTAAGAGAGCTTGGAAAACATTTTAAAATTAAACTTTTTCAGAATAGAAAGGGCAAAAATCACAAAAGGCGAGTATTATCTAATTTTTTTCTTTGAAAACCGAGTATAACACTGGGTTTTTATTATTTATTTAACTTTAATTTTATGATTTATTTGATGATTATTTTTGTTCTTGCATTTGGAATTTTTGTCGGTTATTTATTACGCCGGCAAATCGGTCAATATCAAGTTGATTCCGCCGAAGCTAAGGCTAAAAATATTTTAGCCAAGGCTAAAACCAAAGAGCAGGAAATGTTTTTTAAGGCCAAGGAAGAAAGTTTGGAAATTCTTGAAAGAGCTAAAAAAGAAGAACAGGTTTGGCGTCAAGAATTAAAATTAGCCGAAGAAAGATTGGAAAAAAGGCAATCTGTTTTTGAAAAGAAAATTTTGGAGCTGGAAGATCAACGTCGGGAAATTGCCAAAACCACTCAAAAACTTGAAGAAGCGAAAGTTAAAATTCGCGCTCTTTATGATCAAGCTAAACAAGAATTGGAAAGAATTGCCGGATTAAATGTTGAAGAAGCGAAAAAAGAACTTTTAGGAAGTTTGGAAAAAGAAATGAAAGATGACATTTTGGTCAGAGTTAAAAAACTTGAACAATATGGTTCTGAAGAAATTGATAAAAAAACAAAAGAATTGATTTCTTCCGTAATTGAACGCTACGCGGCTTCGCACACGGTTGAAGTTTCCACTTCTTCGGTGTCCTTGCCTTCGGACGAAGTGAAAGGAAGGATTATCGGCCGAGAAGGAAGAAATATCAAAGTTATTGAGCAATTGACCGGAACGGAAATTATTATTGACGATACGCCCGAAACAGTTTTGGTCTCCGCTTTTAATCCAATCAGACGACAATTGGCAAAAAGAGTTTTGGAAAAATTAATCAGCGATGGCAGAATACAGCCGGCCAGAATTGAAAAAGTGGTGGAAGAAATAAAAAAAGATTTAGCTCACGAAATTAAAAAAACCGGTGAAGAAGCGGTTTATCAAATGGGTGTTACCGGACTTGATCCGAAATTAATTTTCTTTTTAGGCAGATTGAAATATAGAACAAGTTATGGACAAAATGTTCTTCAGCATTCTTTGGAAGTGGCGAATTTAGCGTCAATGCTGGCCGTTGAATTGGGGGCAAATGTTTCCGTGGCTAAAAAAGCCGGTTTGCTTCACGATATCGGCAAAGCGGTTGATTTTGAAGTTCAAGGCACACATCCTGAATTAGGCAGGGATTTGGCTGAAAAATACGGTTTGCCAAAAGAAATAACTATTCCAATCGCCACTCATCACGAGGATCATCCGCCAACATTGGAAGCGGTAATTGTTAAAGTGGCTGACGCGATTTCCGGAGCCAGACCTGGAGCGAGAAGAGACACCTATGAAGAATATTTGAAAAGATTGGGAGAGCTGGAAGATATTGCCAAAACTTTCCCCGGAGTGGAAAAGGTTTATGCCATTCAAGCCGGCAGAGAGTTGAGAGTTTTTGTCAGACCTCAAGAAATTGATGATTTGGCAGCCAATAAATTGGCGCGAAAAATTGCTGATAGAATTGAAAATGATTTGAAATATCCGGGAGAAATTAAAGTGTTGGTTATCAGAGAAAACAGAATTACTGAATACGCACGGTAATCAGCTTCTTAGCTTGTAGCTTATTAGCTTCTTAGGTTTATAGAGGTTAATTTCTAAAAAGCTAAAAAGCTAATTCCTAATAAGCTAAATTTATGAAAATATTATTCATTGGCGACATTGTCGGAAAAATTGGCCGCAAGGCAATAATTAAAATTTTGCCAGAACTTAAAAAAGAATTTGAGCCGGATTTAATATTGGCTAATGGCGAAAATTTGGCGCATGGCAAAGGCGTGACTCTGAAAATAGTTAAAGAGATGTTAAATGCCGGTATTGACGGATTAACCAGCGGCAATCATATTTGGTCCAAGAGAGCTGATTTTAAAAAAGTTGTTTCGGAAAAATTACCGGTTATCAGGCCGGCTAATTATCTGAAAAAACTTTTTGGCAACAGTCAGATGATTTTGAAAAAGGGAAAGAAAAAAGCTTTAATAATCAATTTGCTCGGTCAGGTTTTTATTAAAGATAAATACGGCGAGACCACCAATCCTTTTAAAAAAATTGACAAAATTCTTAAAGCAAATAAGAAAACAAAAATTATTTTAGTTGATTTCCATGCCGAAGCCACGGCGGAAAAAGCGGTATTGGGGCGTTATTTGGACGGCCGCGTTTCTGTACTTTTAGGAACACATACTCATATTCCGACAGCCGACGAACAGATTTTAAAAAATGGTACGGCTTTTATCACTGACGTGGGAATGGTCGGAGCCAAGGATTCAAGTATTGGCAATAAAATAGAGCCGATTATTGAACACTATTTGACCGGCTGCAAGCGAGTTATGGAAATACCTGAAACGGGAACAGTGGTGGCTAACGCTGTTCTGATTGAAATTAACGATAAAACTGGTCGCGCAATTAGTATTCAAAGGATTGCCAAAGAAGTAGAAATAGTATAAAATAATGTCTTGTAGATTTATAAATTAAATAAAATACTTTTTGGCCTAAAAAGCTAAAAAGCTAATTCCTAAAAAGCTAATTTTATGGTTAAAAGAACATATCAACCCAAAAAAAAGAAAAGAGTCCGCACTCACGGTTTTTTAAAGAGAATGCGCACTAAATCCGGCAGAGATGTTATAAAAAGAAGAAGAGCCAAGGGCAGAAAAAGATTAACCGTCTAGGCGAGATTTATAATTTAAAAAAAAGAAAATTTTGGCTTTTTTGCCAGAATTTTCTTTTTTGTTTTAGGGACTTGGCAAATAATTTAATTTTTGGTAAGATATATACATGCTTTCAAGAGAGTATCGTTTAACCAAAAATAATGATTTCGGAAAAGTGGCGAAATTCGGCAAGCAGGCCTGGACTCAATATTTTGGTCTGAAATGGCTGAAAAATGATTTGAGAAATTCGCGCTTCGGCATTATTGTTTCTTTAAAAGTTGACAAGAAAGCGGTGGTTCGCAACAGAATTAAAAGAAGAATCAGAGCTATTCTGGATATAAGAAAAAAAGATATTAAAAGCGGTTTTGATTTTATGATTTTAACCAGGCCGGAAATAAAAAATTTGGATTATTGGCAGATAGACGATATATTTAACAATATTCTTCATAAAGAAAATTTATTCACCAATGAAAAATAATATTTCCATCTTGCTTAAATTATCGGTTTTAAAATTAATTAGTTTTTACCAAAAAACTTTTTCGCCCGATCACGGCCCTTTTTCTTTAATTCATCCTTGGTCCGGCACTTGCAAATTCAGGCCGACTTGTTCCGAATATGCTTATCAGGCCATTGAAAAATACGGATT
>JAQUOF010000032.1 GCA_028717225.1 Patescibacteria group bacterium | reverse complement strand
GAAAACAACGGCCCAAAAAATAGTTTATGGCGCGTTGGATATTTTGGCCAAACAAAACAATAAAGAAGGTTTGGAAGTTTTCAATCAAGCCATGGAAAATATTTCTCCAATGGTTGAATTAAGATCTCGAAGAGTTGGCGGAGCAAATTATCAGGTTCCGGTTCAAACCACTGAAGATCGCCGTTTTGTCTTAGCTTCGCGCTGGATAATTGAAGCGGCCAGAAACCGCAAGGGCAAAGCTATGGCCGAGAAATTAGCCCAAGAAATGACAGATGCCTTGAATAATCAAGGTTTGGCAATCAAAAAAAAGGACGACGTTTATCGTATGGCTGAAGCGAATAAGGCTTTTGCTCATTTTGCCCAATACTAAACTAACAGCTTATTAGCTTGTAGCTTCTTAACTTGCTAGATATCAATTAAAAAATATTAAATAAAATACTTTTTGGCCTAAAAAGCTAAAAAGCTAATTCCTAAAAAGCTAATTTATGCCCAGAGAATATAGTTTACATCAAACCCGCAACATAGGTATTATCGCTCATATTGACGCCGGTAAAACCACAGTTTCCGAGCGTATTTTGTATTATACGGGTAAAAAACATAAAATCGGAGAAGTTCACGAAGGCGCGGCTGAAATGGATTGGATGGTTCAAGAGAGAGAAAGGGGAGTAACAATTACTGCCGCAGCCACAACGGTTTTTTGGCAAGTTCCGGGAGAAGAATTAGTCCGCATCAATCTTATTGACACTCCAGGCCATATTGATTTTACGGCCGAAGTTCAAAGATCTTTAAGAGTTTTGGACGGCGGCGTAGTGGTTTTTGACGGAGTTGCCGGTGTAGAACCGCAATCAGAAACCGTTTATCACCAAGCGGAAAAATTTAGCGTGCCCTTGATCGCTTTTGTCAATAAAATGGATAGAATGGGTGCGGATTTTTATGCTGACATTGCTTCCATTCATGAGAGATTAACGCCCAGCGCCCGGCCGATTCAATTGCCAATTGGCGCTGAATCTAATTTTAAAGGTATTATTGATTTATTCACCCGCAGAGCCACTGTATATTATGATGAAATGGGAAAGGACATGAGAGATGAAGACGTGCCGCAAGACATGAAAGAACTGGTTGAAAAATACAGGGCGGAATTAATTGAAGCTATTGTTGAACAAGACGATAAATTAATGCAACAATATTTGGGTGGTAAAGAACCGCCAATTGAAGAATTAAAAAGAGTCTTGCGTCAGGCGGTTATTCATAATAAAATAATGCCGGTTTTTTGCGGCTCAGCTTTAAAAAATAAAGGAGTCCAATCATTATTGGATGGAATTTGCACTTATTTGCCTTCACCACTGGATGTTCCTCCGCTCGAAGGTACGATTCCTGATACTGATAAAAAAGAAATTCGCAAAGCAGATGATAATGAACCATTTTCCGCTTTGGCTTTTAAAATCGCCACTGATCCGTTTGTCGGAAGATTATGTTATTTTAGAGTTTATTCCGGCCAATTGCCGGCAGGTTCTTATATTTTAAATACTACGACCGGTAATAAAGAAAGAGTCAGCAGAATCGTGAGAATGCACGCCAATCAAAGAGATGAAATTAACGAAGTTTTTGCCGGAGATATTGCCGCCATTGTCGGTCTTAAAAATACCCGCACCGGCGACACGCTTTGCGATCCTGATCATCCGATTACCTTGGAAAATATCGTTTTCCCGGAACCGGTTATCTCTATTGCCGTTGAACCGAAAACTAAAATTGATCAAGAAAAAATGGGCGTGGTTATTTCAAAATTAGTTGAAGAAGATCCAACATTCAAAGTTAAAGTTGATGAAAATACAGGTCAAACAATTATTTCCGGAATGGGAGAATTCCATTTGGAAATTATCGTTGACAGATTAAAAAGAGAATTTAAAGTTGACGTAAATGTCGGTCAACCGCAAGTAGCTTATAAAGAAACAATCAGTCAAACCGTGGAAATTCAAGGAAAATATGTTCATCAATCGGGTGGACGCGGACAATATGGAGATTGTTGGTTGAGATTGGAACCGCTTGAAAGAGGCAAGGGATTTGAATTTGTTGACGAAATTAAAGGTGGTACGATTCCAAGAGAATATATTCCGGCTGTTAAAAAGGGCGTCATAGAATCAATGGCAAATGGCGTTTTAGCCGGTTTCCCGTTGGTTGATATGAAGGTTGCCGTATTTGACGGTTCTTATCATGAAGTTGATTCTTCGGAAGCAGCGTTTAAAATTGCCGCTTCAAGAGCCATTAAAGAAGGAACACTAAAAGCAAAAGCCGTTTTATTGGAACCGGTGATGAAAATTGAAGTAATGGTTCCTGAAAAATTCATGGGAGAAATTATCGGCGATCTTAATTCCCGACGCGCTCAAATTCAGGGGACAAGAACTCGCGGACAAATGAGAGTGATTGACGCAACCGTACCTCTCGGAGAAATGTTCAGTTACACGACAGTTTTGAGATCTCTGACTGAAGGCAGAGGAAATTCAAATTTGGAATTTTCAAATTATGCCGAAGTGCCGATGAATGTTCAAAATAAAATTGTTGAAAAAGGAAAATCAACCATTAAATAATTTGGGGATTTGTTGTGGAAAAGTAAGTATTGTCAAATTAAAATTAAAATAGTATACTTAACAAGCAATAATTTAAATTAATATTTTTAATTCGCGACTAATAAAATTTAAAAAGTAGTTCGCGATTAATTAATGAGGTAAATAAAAATATGGCAGAAAAAGAAAAATTTCAAAGAAATAAATCTCACGTTAATGTCGGCACCATTGGTCACGTTGACCATGGTAAGACAACTTTAACTGCGGCTATTTTGCAATGCTTAAGAGCCAACGGTCAGAAAGCCGAGAACAGGTCTATTGACCAAATTGATAATGCCCCGGAAGAAAGAGAAAGAGGTATTACCATTGCTTTGGCTCACGTAGAATATGAAACAGCAAAACGTCATTATGCTCATATCGATTGTCCGGGCCATGCCGATTATATTAAAAATATGATCACCGGCGCCGCTCAAATGGATGGAGCAATTTTGGTTGTTTCCGCTGCTGACGGCCCAATGCCTCAAACAAGAGAACACATTCTTTTGGCTCGCCAAGTAGGCGTGCCGGCCATTGTCGTTTTCTTAAATAAAACAGATATGGTTGATGATAAAGAATTCATTGAATTAGCCAAAGAAGAAGTAAAAGATTTACTTAAGAAAAATGAATTCCCGGCTGATGAAATTCCTTTTATTGAAGGTTCAGCCTTGAAAGCTTTGGAATGCAAATGCGGTAAAGCAGATTGTCCGAATTGTGGCCCGATTTTAAAATTAGTGGAAGCTTTGGACAGTTATGTTCCTGAGCCAAAAAGAGATACTGACAAACCTTTCTTAATGCCTATTGAAGATATTTTTTCCATTGAAGGAAGAGGCACTGTTGTGACTGGTAGAATTGAAAGAGGAATCGTTAAAGTGGGTGATGAAGTTGAAATTATCGGTATTAGACCAACAATTAAAACAACTGTTATCGGTATTGAAATGTTCAGAAAATCATTAGATGAAGGTATGGCAGGCGATAATGCCGGTATACTTTTACGCGGTATTAAAAAAGAAGATGTGGAAAGAGGCCAAGTTATCGTTAAACCTGGCACTGTTGTTCCTCACTCTGAATTTGAAGGAAAAGTTTATATTCTTTCAAAAGAAGATGGTGGCAGACATACCCCATTCTTTAATGGTTATAAACCGCAATTTTATATCAGAACAACTGATGTAACCGGTGACGCTACTCTTCCGGAAGGAACAGAAATGGCTATGCCTGGAGATACGATTAATTTAAATATTAAATTAATCAAACAGGTCGCCTTGGAAGAACAACAGAGATTCGCTATTCGTGAAGGCGGAAAGACTGTTGGTGCAGGCGTTGTAACAAAAATTATTAAATAATAAATCTTTTATTCAACCCCCTAAATCTTAGGGGGTTGAAAAGATTTTGTTCTTTATATCAAATGTCAGAAGAAAAAAAGAAAATTAAACAAACTCAAAAAGAAGCTGATTTCAAGCCGCGTATTCGCATTAAAGTTAAATCTTATGACCATCGCGTCATTGATGAAGCTTTAAAAAGCATTATTGAAGCGGTAAAAAGATCCGATGCCAAAATTATTGGACCGATTTTTTTGCCGACTGAAATAAAAAAGTTTACTGTTTTAAGGTCTTCTTTTGTTCATAAAGATGCGAGAGATCAATTTGAAAAGAGAATTCACAAACGATTGATTGACATCACGGATTTTGATCCGAAAACAATAGAAACTTTAACCAGTCTTCGTTTGCCGGCAGGAGTGGATATAGAAATCAAGTTATAGTATTTAGTTGATTATTAATTTATTTAATTCATTTTTGAATGAAGTGATATTAAGTAAAACAATTTTGGCCAGATTATGAGCCGGGCAGGTAGCCAGGCAGAAAAAACTTGGCTTTAACCCGACTTTTTTAATTACTCGCCCGAAATTTGCAATCCGCCAGCGGGCGGAGAAGCAAATTTAGCAGGGAGTAATTAACCGAGCACTCAGCATAGTTGATTCAAGATAATTTTAATATAATTATTTTAACGAGTATTCAGGATAAATTTTGTAAATCATACTGAGTGCTCGGTTCTCAAAATTCTAATTAAATTTTCTTCGCTTCACTCTAAAATTTAAAGAATTATGGCATTTATTCTCGGAAAAAAAATAGAAATGACTCAAGTTTTTCAAGACGACAATGTCGTCCCGGTGACAAAAATTGAAGCCGGTCCTTGTTGGGTCACTCAAATCAAAACGACAGAAAAAGATAAATATGAAGCGATTCAGATTGGTTTAGGTTTGCAAAAAAAAATAAATAAGCCCCTTGGAGGACATTTAAAAAACTTGCCAGAACAAGTAAAAACTCAGAATAGATGGTTGAGAGAATTTCGTGTTTCGGGTTCTGACCTGAAAGTAGGGGATCAAATCAATGTTGATATTTTTCAAAAAGGAGAAAAAGTAAAAATTATCGGCACTTCAAAAGGAAAGGGTTTTCAGGGCGGCGTAAAAAGACATGGTTTCGCCGGTGCGACAAAGAGTCACGGCACCAAGCATGCTTTGAGAGAACCGGGTTCAATCGGCGCCACTGCTCCGCAAAGAGTTTTCAAGGGAATGAGAATGGCCGGCCGAATGGGCGGCGAACAAACCACTGCTTTAAATTTGGAAATTATTGATATTCAACCTGAAAAGAATATAATTTTAGTCAAAGGCGCAGTTCCAGGAATGAGAGGAAGTTTATTGGAAATTAAAAGTATTTAAATAAAACAAAAGTGGCAACTTTTGTTGCCACGAATCGTTGTTTAATTGACAGAAAAGTATTTCTATTTTTAGGGAATAAGCACGAGTTCTCTGATAAAGCCGATAAAGCAAATTATTCCAAAACCTCCAAAGAGATATTGTGGTACATTCTTTATACTAAAAAATACCGAAATACTTAGACTAATTCCTGCTAATATAAAGAAAATTGCAATACCTAGAAATCTTTTATTAGACATTCTCCACCTCCTTTTATATTATAAATATAGCATATTTTTAACAAAATGTCAATCTCTACTATCACAATCTACAATCAAAACGCGGAAAAAATCGGTGAGGAAAAATTAAATTCCCATATTTTTGGCGTTAAAGCGAATAAAAGCCTTATTCATCAGGTTGTGGTTGCTCAATTGGCCAATCGACGCGGCGCTTATTCTCATACCAAAACAAGAGGACAGGTTCGCGGCGGCGGCAAAAAACCTTGGGCGCAAAAAGGAACCGGTCGAGCCAGAGTCGGCTCAATTCGCAGTCCATTGTGGCGCGGCGGCGGCATTATTTTCGGGCCGACCAATGAAAGAAATTTTTCTTTGAAAGTCAATA
>JAQUOF010000031.1 GCA_028717225.1 Patescibacteria group bacterium | reverse complement strand
AATACTTGCAATATTCGGGAAGTGATTTTATTCCCGATTCTTAGACCCAAGTCAGGAAACTTATAATTCATTAATCCGTTAACTCGTTAATCCGTTAATTAAGTAATTGAATCAATATGTTAGACATTAAATTCATCAGAGAAAACAAAGAAAAAATCAAGCAAAACATTATCAATCGAAAAATGGATCCGCAAAAAGCCGACGTGGATGCATTATTGGAATTGGATGAAGAATACAGAAAAAAATTAACAGAAGTGGAAAATATTCGCGCTGAGAGGAATAATTTAACCGCCGGCAAGGATGAAGCGATAAGAGCCAAAGGAAAAGAATTAAAAGAAAAATTAAAAATTACAGAAGAATCACTTGAAGAAATTAAAACTAAAATGGACAAATTGGCTGTTTGGGTTCCCAATTTGATGAGCGAAGACACGCCAATCGGCAAGAGTGAAGATGATAATATTGATGTCAGAGTTTGGACTCCGGAAAAAGGATATTTGGATAAATCTTTATTGGGAAAAGGATTTGAGGTCGTTGCTCAAATGCCAAAATCAGATTTTCCGGGCAAAGATCATATTGAATTGGGCAAAGATTTGGATATTATTGATGTGGAACAGAGCGCCCTGACTTCAGGTTCAAGATTTTGTTACTTGAAAAAAGAAGCGGTTATTCTGCAATTTGCGATTATTGATTTGTTATTTAAAGAACTTTTAAGAAGAAAGTTTATGCCAATGGTTGTGCCTTTGATGGTTAAAGAAAGAGTTCTTTTCGGCACCAGTCATTTTCCCGAAGGATATGATCAGGTTTATAAAATCAGCGATGAAAATGTGGAAGATAAAAATAAATTATTTTTAGTCGGTTCTTCTGAGCCGTCACTTTTCGGTTACGGAATGGATAGAAGATTTTCAGAAAAAGATATGCCTTTTAAAATGTGCTCTCTGTCTTCTTGTTTCAGAAGCGAAGTCGGTTCTTGGGGAAAAGACGTTCACGGAATAAAAAGAGTCCATCAATTTGATAAATTGGAAATGGACGTTATTTGCCTTCCCGAGCAAGCAGATGAAATTTTTGAAGAATTGGTGTCTATTAACGAATGGTTGCTGCAACAACTTAAAATGCCTTATCGGGTGATTCAAAAATGCACCGGTGATGCCGGTTATGCGGCCAGCCACAAGCAATATGATGTTGAAACTTGGAGAATAGCGGCAGGGGAATTTATGGAAACAATGACTGATACCAATGCGACTGATTTTCAGGCCAGAAGATTGAATATCCGCTATCAAAAAAATAATAATGAAAAAGGATATTGCTATACTGTAAACGACACCGGCGTGGCCTTAGGAAGAATGATTTTGGCTGTTTTGGAAAATTATCAGCAAAAAGACGGATCAATTTTAATTCCCGAAGCTTTGCAAAAATATTGCGGTTTTTCAAAAATTGAAAAGAAATAAAAATAGAATAAATCCCGCATCTTTTTTATTAAGAAGGTGCGGGATAAAAAAATAAGCATCCAGTATTTCGGGATGCTTATTTTGTGTTTAGTGGCAAAGTTTAAAAACTAACTTTCCAAAGATTCCGATTATTCCTACACAGGTCATAATCCCTCCACATACCACCAATGCTGTAGCGATATAATCTTGTTTTGAAAATTTTTTTTCATCACAAGGCCAATATAAGCCAGCTACGAATATTGTTAAACCAATAGCCGTAAAAATTATACTGCGTGTTAACATTTTTTACCCCCTTTATTTTAAATTTATTATATCAAAAATTTTATACTTGTCAAATCGTTTATTTCTGATAAAATATAGACACGTTAACCCACGCCCCAAACCCGAATAAAATTTTGAGATAATCGTGAATTTAACTCACGGTAACGCCTGCGGCTTATTTACATTAACAATATTTATTTTGTTGACAGGTTTGGAGACGGGGTACTCAAATTTGTAGCGAAATTTATTTCGCTACTTCTTAACTCATAAATTTCGACAAATTTGGTATGTTCACTTGGATTGAAATTAAAAAACAGGCGATTAAACATAATCTTGGCCAATTCAAGAAAATTATCGGCCCAAAGGTAAAATTAATGGCTGTGGTTAAAAGCAATGCTTACGGCCACGGAATGGTTGAAATAGCCAAAATTGCTTTAAAATCAGGGGCTAATTGGCTGGGTGTGGCCAATTTAGACGAAGCGCTGATGCTTAGGCGGGCAAAAATTAAAGCCCCGATTTTTATTTTATCTTATTGGGAAATGACAGATCAAGTAAAAGAGGCGATTAAACAAAATATAGATTTCCCGATTTATACTTTTGAGCAGGCTGAATTTTTATCCAACCTTAATAAAAAAAAGTCGGCCCAAGGCCGATCCGCCTCGGGCGGAAAAATTAATATTCATATTAAAATTGATACTGGCGCGACAAGAATAGGCGTCTCAACCGAGGAAGCGGTTAATTTTATAAAAAATGTTAAAAATTTGCCGAACTTGAATATTGTCGGAATCTTTACTCATTACGCCGAATCGGAATCAAAAGATCAATCTTATACCAATCAACAAACGGAAAAATTTCAAAAAATATTATCTCTGTTGCGATTTTTCGGCATCAAAATACCTTTAGTTCACAGCGGTTGTTCGGCTTCAACAATTAATAATTCAAAAACATTTTTTAATTTAGTCAGAGTCGGTCTTGGCATGTACGGCCTTTATCCTTCAAACAATACTGAATTATCGGCTAAAAAGAAAAAAATAAAACTTGAACCGGTTTTATCATGGAAAACAAAAATTATTCAAATTAAAAATGTACCGGCCGGAACTTTTGTCGGATATGACAGAACCTTTCAAACAGACAAGGCGACAAAATTGGCTGTTTTGCCAATCGGTTTTTTCGACGGTTATGATCGCCATCTTTCGGGTTGCGGCCAAGTTTTAATTCGCGGCAAATATTGCCCGATTCGCGGAAGAATTTGCATGAATTTAATGATGGTTGATGTCAGTAAAATACCGGACATCAAAGAAGATGAAGAAGTAATTTTAATTGGTAAACAGGGTAAAAACGAGATTACGGTTGATGATTTAGCCAAGAAAATAGGCACTATTAATTATGAAACAGTTTGCAGAATTAATTCATTAATTTTAAGAAAATATGTCTAAACAAAATCAAAAATCACTCAAATTGGAAATTTTAGAAAAATTGTCTTCTTTAATTACGGCCGGATTTGGTTTGGTGGCGGCTTTGGCCTGGAATGAGGTAATTCAAGATTTTTTTGCTACAATTTTTCCTAAACCAAATATGCTTTTGGGAAAATTTATTTATGCCGTTATTATTACCTTGATTATCGTTATTATTACCGTGAAACTGGGTAATGTTATAAGCAAGCTTAAAGAGGCGATTAGCGAGGAAGAGAAAAAAAATGAACAATAAAAAATGGGAATTGGCTCCAAAAATGCCAGATGATTTTAAAGATAAATTTCCGGAAATTCACCCGGTTATTTTGCAATTGTTTCACAGCCGCGGACTTAAAACCCAAGAAGTGATTGACGAATTTCTTCTGCCCGATTATTCGCAAGATTTGCACGACCCATTTATTTTTCAAGATATGGCCAAGGCAGTGGACAGAATTTATCGGGCCATTGAAAAAAAAGAAAAAATTTTAATTTACGGAGATTATGACGCTGACGGAGTCACGTCTTCGGCGGTTTTGTTTAATGCTTTTACGAAATTGGGGGCGGAATTTTTAAAAGTATATATACCGGATCGAGAAAAAGAAGGATACAGTTTGCATAAAAAAGCGATTGAGAAATTTATTGAAGAGGGAATTAATTTGATTGTCACTTGCGATTGCGGCACTACGAATAAAGAAGAAGTGGAGCAAATAAATCAGGCAAAAATGGATATTATTATCACTGATCATCATCCTACTACTCAAGAATTGCCTTCGGCTTATGCTATTATTAATCCTCAATTGCCGCGCGAAAAATATCCGTTTCGTTCTTTAGCCGGCGTGGGAGTTGCCTTTAAATTGATTCAAGCTTTATTAAAAGATGAAAGATGCTTGATTCCCAATAAAGAATCTTTTGAAAAATGGATACTTGACTTGGTGGCTATCGGCACTATTTCCGATGTTATGCCGCTTTTGGGCGAGAATAGAACTTTGGTTAAATACGGATTGGTTGTTTTGAATAAAACTTCCAATATAGGCCTAAAAGCTTTAATCACTCAGGCGGGTTTAACTTTAGGCGCACTGGATACTTGGAGTGTTAATTTTCAAATTGGGCCCAGAATTAATGCCGCTGGTCGGGTCAGTCACGCTAATGATGTTTTAAACTTATTTTTAGAAACAAACCAGGAAAAGGTTAATGATTTAGCTATACATTTAAATTCTTTGAATATAACACGACAAAAGGCGGTGGATAAAATATTAAAAGATATTAAAAAATCTCTCGGTGAGGAGGTTAAAGACAAAATAATTGTGGTTTGCGGTGAAGATTGGCCGGCTGGCCTTCTGGCAATAATTGCCGGAAATTTAATGGATAAATATTCTAGACCAGCAATAGCTCTCTCAATTCATGAGGGAGAAATATCTATGCGAGGTTCAGGTAGATCCATTCATGGTTTTGATTTAGCCAAGGTATTGGAAAAATTTCATCATTATTTTTCTCATTATGGTGGTCACGCAAAAGCTTGCGGTTTTACCTTGAAAGATAAAAATAATTTGGAAATTTTTATTAAAGAATTAACCCAACTGGCAAATGATAAATTAAAGGATGAAGATTTATGTCCAAGGCTTTTAATTGACGCAGAAGTCAGTTTATCTGAGGTTGATTGGAGCTTATATGACGACTTAAAAAAACTTGAACCATTCGGTCAGAATAATAATTGTCCTAATTTTTTGGTTTCCAATGTTAAATTGGACAACATTGAATCAGTTGGCAAAACCAGCCAGCATTCCAGGTTAATTATTGAGAAGAGAAAAATGATTTATTTCAACGGCAATGAAAAAATGACTGAATTGAAAATCGGTGATAAGATAGACGCGGTGTTTCAGCTAAGCATTAATCAATGGAATGGCCAGCAAGAATTGCAAATGAAAATTGTTGACATAAGAAAAACTAATTAAACTTATATATTATGAAACTTATATTATATACAGATGGAGGCGCAAGAGGTAACCCCGGTCCGGCCGGCGCAGGGGGATTAATTTATGATACTGATAAAAAAGTCGTAAAAAAATTCGCCCAATTTTTAGGCACAGCGACTAATAATCAAGCCGAATATCAGGCATTGGTTTTAGGATTGGAATTGGCCAAAAAAATATCGGCCCAAGGCCGATCCGCCTCGGGCGGAAAAGATACCGAAGTGGATTGCTATTTGGACAGTTTGTTGGTGGTTGAACAAATGAATCAAAAATGGAAAATAAAAAATAAAGAATTAAGCGTTTTGTTTGTTAAGGTTTGGAATCTTACGCAATCTTTTAAAAAAGTGAATTTTTATCACATCCCGCGCGAAAAAAATGAAGAAGCGGATAAATTAGTTAATGAAGTAATTGATGAAAATACTCTTTGATATTGTGCAAAATAATGGGTTGACAAAAAGTCATAAATAATCTAAAATTAAATATACAAACCATTCTTTTTTTAAAAGGAGGTGATTATGTCAAAAAAAGAAAAGCCGATTGAAAAGTTATGGTGTATATGTTTGGGAGAAGGGTGTCGTCCACAACACATCGGTAAAGTGGAAAAAGAGGATTCTGGACATGTTTATGTAAAATATTCAGAAAAACAACAAGGTATAGGATGGAATCCTCGGAGTATTTTAAGATACGAAACAGGGGGTGAGGCAATTATAAAGTTTGCCAAGTTTACCAATACTCGCTTAGAGCGAGTAAAAAGAAGTGTATTGTCTCATTTTCCGTCAGAAAAAGAGCATATTTTCTGAAATGCAAAGTTTTTGTACAAGGGGGTTGTGAGTCGTCCCAACCCCCTTTTTTATTTTATCAAATTAAAAGATTGACAAATGCATGATTTTTTGCTATTATTTAACAGTAGACTGGATAATTGCCTCGCTTCGGCGGGGAGGAAAGTCCGAACACTCCTGTCGTTCGTGCTTCACTTTCGTTCAGCAACTCACTTCAGCTTATTAGCTTGTAGCTTCTTAGCTTATTAGGAAATTCTAAAAAGCTAAAAAGCTAATTCCTAAGAAGCTAAGCGAAATGCCGAGCGGGAGCGAGGCACGAGCGAGAGAGCAGGGTAGCGGGTAACGCCCGTCCATAGTAATATGAGAGGTGCGAGCAGTGACGCCGCAATCCGAAAGGGTTGAGGCTTCCGGATTTATTCGGAAGAATCCCAAAAGTAATTTTGGGAGTGAAACGGCTAAATCCTTACCTGGGTGAAAGACCAAAGGCTTTGTGCTTTGCACAAGGCAAGGTAGGTCGCCAGAACCTTGATGTAAATCA
>JAQUOF010000030.1 GCA_028717225.1 Patescibacteria group bacterium | reverse complement strand
GTTTTTACCAAAAAACTTTTTCGCCCGATCACGGCCCTTTTTCTTTAATTCATCCTTGGTCCGGCACTTGCAAATTCAGGCCGACTTGTTCCGAATATGCTTATCAGGCCATTGAAAAATACGGATTATTCAAAGGAACTATTAAAGCAATTAACCGTATTTGCCGCTGCAATCCTTGGTCAAAGGGCGGTTGGGATGCACCCTAAATCAGCTTCTTAGCTTGTAGCTTCTTAGCTTTTTAGAAAAAATGACAGAAAATAATACAATTTATTCGTATAAAGATTTAATAGTTTGGCAAAAGGCGATAACCTTGGTTATAGAAATTTATACTTTGACTAATAAATTTCCCAAAGAAGAAATTTACGGATTAACATCGCAAATGAGAAGAGCTGCGATTTCAATACCATCCAACATTGCCGAAGGCAGAAGAAGGGGTAGTAAAAAAGAATTTCATCAATTTTTACTCATTGCTTATGGCTCCGGAGCTGAGCTTGAAACCCAAATTGAAATTGCTAAAAAATTACCTTTTGGTAATAATTTAGATTATAATAAAATTGATTCATTGCTTATTGAAATAATGAAAATGCTTAACAAAATTTTATCAACCCTAAGAAGCTAAAAAGCTAATTCCTAAAAAGCTAATCATATGATTCATTTTTTTCAAGTCGTTTTATATCAGCCGTTGCTTAATCTTTTGGTATTTTTCTATAATATAATTCCGGGCCATGATTTGGGCGTGGCGATTATTACTTTGACTGTAATTTTAAAATTAATACTTTTACCTCTTTCTCGACAATCGCTGAAATCTCAAAAAGCGCTTCAAAGCCTTCAACCCAAAATGGAGGAGATTAAAAAGAAATATCCGGACCAGAAAGAAAAACAAGCCAAGATGACTATGGAACTTTACAAGGAGAATAAAATAAATCCTTTTTCTTCTTGCTTGCCGCTTTTAATTCAACTTCCCATTTTAATCGCCGTTTATCAAGTTTTTCGCACCGGTTTAACCAGTACTAATCTGCCGGTTTATTCTTTTATTTATAATCCGGGCCAATTAAATTCGTTTGCTTTTGGTTTCTTGAATTTAGCCAAACCAAATGTAATTTTGGCTTTAGTCACCGCTGTTTCACAATATTTTCAGACCAAAATGCTTACTGCCACTAAAGTTGATTCTCAGATTGCCAAAACTCCAGGAGCAAAAGATGAAAACATGATGACAATGATGAACAAGCAAATGCAATTCATGATGCCGATTATGACTGTTTTTATTGGTATTTCTTTGCCAAGTGGTCTAATGCTTTATTGGTTTGTGAATCTTTTATTAACTCTCTTGGAACAAAAAATGATTTTTTCCGCTAAAGATAAAAATATTGCAAAATAAAAAATATGCCAGTTTTTCAATCTATATTTTTACAAGGTATTTGGAAAATTATTTATTTTCCTATTTGGTGGTACACAAAAGGTTTGGTCAAAAGAATTTTTGATTTTTCCTCGGGCGTTCTTCGTTTGGCTCATGACCTCAGTTTGAAAATTATGGTGACTCATCTTTTTAGCCCGATGTTTGGAGAAACAACCAAATCAGGAAGAATAATCAGCTTTTTTATGCGGATAATTTTACTTATCTGGCTTTTATTTTTGTTCATATTAGGAACAATAGGACTATTTATTTTATTGATTTTATGGATTGTTTTGCCCATAGCGGCGGTTATGGAAATAATAAGCCTTTTATCTATTGCATAATGAAATTTTAAACAATATGGAATTTATTATTTGCCCAACTTGTAATGGAGAGGGATCATTCGGCGGTAAACTGTGCCGAACTTGCAATGGCCGCGGCATATATGCTTGGTCAGGCGGATATTTGATTTTTTCAAAAAAAGTTTTAGATAAAGAAGAAATATTGATAGATAGAATCAGGAAAATTTTGCATTGTCTGGGCAGGTTTTTGTTAATTACTTTCGGTGTTATAGGAATACTGTCTTTATTAAAAGCGTTTTGGGAAATACAAAGAGGAGAATGGTTGATTTTTGCAATACAAAAAGAAGTTTTATTTTTACTTTTTTGGATATCAATTATCACTGACGCTTATCTCGTCTATTCCATAGAACGCACTAATGAAGAAAAACAAAAAATTTCTCCCAAAACAAAAAGAAAATCAGAATGGCTGCCGTTTTCTTGGCCGGAAATCAGCGCTTTATCGCATAATTTAAAAATAGAAGTTGTTGAATCTCTTTCCAGTGAAGCAAGGATTCTAATGGAAAAAGCGTGGGTGTTGACTTGCCGCCTTGGTCATAAAAAAATAGAGCCGATTCATCTTTTTCTCGCTTCTTTACAGGTTTCCAATGTTGCTCTGGTAATCAATCGTTTGGGCTTAAATTGGGATGCTTTAAAAGAAAGAGTGAGCAGTGTTCTGTCAAAAATACCAGTTGATAAAAAGAAAAGAGAAATTCATTATTCTTTGGAAGCGAAAAAAGTTTTGATTAACGCTTATGATTTGGCCGGTGAAAAAAAATCAAAATCATTAAGTTCGCTTGATATTTTGGAATCTTTGGCAAGTTTTGAAGGACCAATTAAAGAAATTCTTTATGATTTAGAAATAGGAATCACTGAAATAAAAAATGTTTGTCTTTGGATTAAAATTTATGAAGATTTAAAACACGAGCATGGTTATTTTTTCTCTCAAGCTCGTTTAAAACCCAAGGGATCAATCAATCGGGCTTATACGGCCACGGCTACGCCTTATCTTGATGCTTATGGCGAAGATTTGACTCTTCTGGCCAGAAACGGCTATTTAAGCGTTTGCATAGATCGGGAACAGGAAACCCAAGGAATATTCAGAATTTTTGAAAGCGGCAGGCAAAGCATAGTTTTAGTCAGTCCGCCCGGAGTCGGTAAAACAACGATTATTCACGGAATTGCCAGGCGCATGGTTACTGAAGATGTTCCGCCATTTTTGCAAGACAAAAGATTGGTGAGTATCAGTATTCCAGCTTTAATTTCGGGAGCTTCTCAACCGGGCGAAATTGAAGAGAGAATTCAAATTATCATGAGCGAAATTGCCAGATCAAGAAATATTGTTCTTTTTATTAAAGATATTCACAATATGAGCGGCGTTCAAACAACAAAGGGTGAACTTGATATTGCTGAAATTTTAGCCAATGCTTTAAAAAATAAATTATTTTTGGTTATAGCCACTTCCACACCTAATGAATATAAGCGGCTTATTGAACCTAAATCTTTGGGTCAGGTTCTGGAAAAAATAGAAGTTGCAGAACCGGATAAAAATACAACCATTCAAATTTTAGAAGCTAATATGGCTGTAACAGAAGGCAGAGAAAGAGTTTATTTTTCATATGGCGCATTGAATCAAGCGGTTGATTTATCAGTGCGTTATTTAAATGAACGCTATCTGCCGGAAAAAGCCATTAATCTTTTGCAAGAAGTGGCGATTTTCGTAAAAAATGTAAAAGGAGAAAGAGCTATTGTTCAAGGAGAAGATGTGGCCGAACTTATTTCTCAAAAAACAAAAATACCGATTGCGAAAATTACGGAAAAAGAGACGGAAAAATTACTTCACATGGAAGAGTTGATTCATAAACGCCTTATTGATCAAAATGAGGCAGTAGGTATGGTGGCAACGGCTTTACGCCGAGCAAGAACAGAACTTCGCAGCATGAAAAAACCGATTGTCAATTTATTATTTTTAGGTCCAACCGGTGTCGGTAAAACAGAATTAGCCAAAACCGTGGCGGCTGTTTATTTCGGCGATGAAAATAAAATGGTCAGACTTGATATGAGTGAATATCAAGAAAAAGACAGCATTAATCGTTTAATCGGCGTGCCGGGGGGAGAAAAAGGCGGGCAACTTACCGAAAGTATAAGGGCAAATCCGTCAGCGATTCTTTTACTTGATGAAATTGAAAAAGCTCATCCTGATATTTTAAATGTTTTCTTGCAAGTTATGGATGACGGTCGCTTAACCGACGCCTTAGGCAAGACCATTGATTTTACAAATGTAATTTTTATTGGAACGTCTAACGCCGGAACTGATTTTATTCAAGAAGAAATACGCAAGGGTACTTCGGTTCAAACTATTCAGGAAATTTTAATCAGAGAAAAATTAAAACCTTTTTTCAGGCCGGAATTTTTAAATCGTTTTGACGGAGTCATTGTTTTCAAGCCATTAGGCATAGAAGAAGTTAGGCAAATTGCCAAATTAACATTAAATAAACTGGCTGGTCAATTGGAGCAAAAAGGCATTGCTTTGAAAGTTACCGAAGACGCGGTTAATGAATTGGCTCAAGCCGGTTTTGATCCGATTTTCGGCGCTCGTCCGCTTCAAAGAGTTATTCAAACAAAAGTTAATGATGCTTTAGCTCAATTTTTATTGACCGGAAAACTCGGTCGAAGAGATGTGGTGGTTCTTGATAAGGGAGGGGAAGTCAGAGTTGAGAAGGCGGTTAGTATTTGACAAAATTTTTAATAAGTGTTATTATTTATCAATATGGAATTAGCAATTATAAAAACAGGAGGAAAACAATATCTAGTAAAAGAAGGAGATATTCTTTTAATAGAAAAAATTATTAAAGAACCAGGAGAAAAATTTTTATTTGAAGAAGTTCTTGCGGTTTTTGATTCGGAAAAAGACGGTCTTGTCGTTGGCAAACCTTATCTCAAAGGTTTTAAAATCGAAGCCAAAGTTATAGATCAGGAAAAAGGAGAAAAGATTTACGTAGTCAAATATAAACCAAAAGTTCGTTATCATAAAAAAACTGGCCATCGCCAGTTGTATACGAGAGTTAAAATTCTTGGTATTAAAAAAGATTAAACCGGAGTGCGGCTTAACGCTTTTAAAGCTTCTTTGATTCTTTTTTCCGTTTTTGTTATTTCCGGAGAAATTTTTCTGACAGCCAAACGCGCTTGTGAAATGGTATAACCCATGGAAATCAAGGCGTCAATAATGACACCGTCATCATTGGAAGTTGTCTGAGTCATTTTTCCGATTTTACCTTTTAACTCAAGAATAATTCTTTCCGCGGTTTTTCTGCCGATTCCGGAAACCTTGGTTAAAATGGCCAAATTTTCTTCCAAAATAGCCTGTTCCAGATCTTTAATTTTTATCATTGACAGAACATTAATGGCTGATTTCGGTCCGATTCCGGAGATATCGTTGAGTTTTTTGAAATATTCACGTTCTTGGCAGTTTTCAAAACCGAAAAGCATGACTAAATTTTCTCTCAAATGCAAATAAGTGAACAGCTTCAAGGTTTGATCGGTTTCAATTTTTTCCAAGAAAAAATCAGTCACGAATACCTGATAAGATATGCCGTTTATTTCAATGGCAATATAGTCAGTTCCTTTTTCAATAATTTTTCCTTCCAAGGAGTAAATCATATTAGTAATGTTATCACTTATAATCTTACAGTCATAGCACAGTTTATCCACACTTGACAAAATATAAAAATAGTGTATACTATAATTATTAAATCAAAGGGGGTTTATAAATAATATAATATGACAAACCCAGAACATTATCATTATCCAACAATAGAACAAAAAACAGAAAAAATGGAGTTAAGCGGAGAAAGCAAGAAAGTTATTGAAGAAGTGAAAGCAAGAAAGAATAAGGGAATTATTATTGGAGAACAAGAAACTTACGGGAAATTTTTTGGTGCAGAACCAGAAGTGTTTGATAATGCCAAGAATGTTGTAGAGAAAAAGAACTTTCAAATATCTACCAAATTAGTTAAGGCAGTAGGACAAAACCCCGAGAAAATTATTAAAGCATCATAAAAGCCGAAATGATTTTATAATTTCAAGAATTTTTGATTTGACTGAAACTCATGTCTAAAACATTAGAACAATTAAACGAAATTATCACATCTTCGACCATTCCGTTAGCCGATCAGAATGATCTGCTTATTTTTTTACCTATTTTACCCGAAGAAACTTTAAAAGAGCTTTGCCAGCTTTGGCAAAAACATAAAAAATTAGTTAATGATTTTAATGATAATTTTAAAGCCAAATTGAATATCTTGATTAACGGTCGCGATAAATGGGAAAAGTTAATTTCTCAAGAAGAAGCGATGTTAAATGAAGAATTTGATGAAGAAGATAAAAATAACGAAGAAGAATTTTAAACTAAAAACTAAAAATTATTATGCCTATTAAAAGATCAGCTTTCAAAGCCGTCAGACAAACAAAAAAACGCACGCTTCACAATAAAAAAATTCAAGCAAACGTTCATTGGATTAAACACCAATTGATCAAATTCATGGCCTTGAAAGACAAAGAAAAATCCAAAGAATTTTATTTAAAATTACAAAAAGCCCTGGATAAGGCTGTTCAAAAAAATATTCTTAAAAAAAATACAGTATCTCGTTATAAATCACGGTTATCTCAAAAGGTGAACGCGATGAAATAGCTAGGCTCTGGCGATTAGGAGATCCAAGAGGGTTTCCGAATCAATAGGACGAGTTTTTCTCAAAAGATCTATCTTCAAAAGTTGTTGATAGGTCTTTTTTATTTCTTCCAAACCGTATTTTTTTTCTTGCTGCAAGCCTTTGGAGAACACAAAAGGATGGAGCGATAATTGCTTGGCCAATTGATCGGGATGACTGCCGGGATTATCCAATAAGCAGAATTTTATTTTTAAAAGCAGGCGATATTGATAAGCAAGCATGGAAATAAGCCAATCAATATTTACGCCGCTTTTTATTTGCCCGGTTAAAAGATTTAGGGCTGTTTTTTTGTCTTTGGCACCGATGGCGTCAACCAGTTTCCAGATATTTTGCTGGTCAAAATTTAGAACATTATTTTGAACGTCAGCTGATTTGATAATATCGTCTCCATTTAAAGCGATAAGCTTGTCCAGCTCATTTTTTAAAGTCCAAATATCAGCACCTACCAATTCAATTAAAAGATCTACGGCAGAGTCTTCTATCTTGGTTTTATTTTTTTCTATTTCTTTTTTAAGCCATTTTTTCAGTTCAGCCGGCTTGAGATAAGGAAATTCAAAAATATATTTTTCTTTTTTGAGCAGATGATATAGTTTTTTTTGAGCCGAAGAAAGATTTTTTTCTTTAACGTCTTCATCCGCGAAAATAACGATATTATCTTCATCTTGCTGTATTTTTTTGAGCAAATTGATTATTTCTGAGATAATCGGTTCTTGTTTTGTAATAGCCTTGGCGGAAAGCAGGCGCTGAAAAATAATAAGTCTTTGATTTTTAAAAAGCCCCTTGCTTAAAGTGGCTTTTCTTAATTCATCCATTGTCAAATCATTAATCTGAAAAACAGAAATATTCATGTTTTCTTTGTCCTTTTTGCGGGTAAATTCTTGTTTTAGGGAGGATAATTTTTCTCGCGATCTGAAAGTATCCGGCCCGTAAATAAAAATGATCATAGTAAAATTATTTAAAAATTTAAGTTTGCAGAACGCAAAATTTTTAACTATAATTTTGCGTACCCTGT
>JAQUOF010000029.1 GCA_028717225.1 Patescibacteria group bacterium | reverse complement strand
CATCTTTTAAGTTACGAAGAATATATGAAAAAATTGGGCAATAATCTCGGAACAACGGTTGGTATGTATAATTCCGCGTATAAAGAATTCAAAAAAATTGACAAAGATATAACGAAAATTGCCGGAGGTAAAAGCGGCGTTGATCCGCTTGAATTGGAAAAACCAAATAACGATTAAAGATTTCGGTATGAAAAATAAAAAATTTTTTGAAGCTATTGCTGTTTTAATCGGCACAATCGTCGGAGCGGGAATTTTTGGCTTGCCTTATGCTTTTAATAAATCGGGCTTTATGGTAGGCCTTTTTTATTTAATTATTTTAGGCGGAGTATTTTTAATAACCAGTTTTTGTTATGGCGAGATAGTTTTACGCACCAAAGATCAACTGGAAATGTCAGGTTATACGGAACGTTATTTGGGTAAAAAAGGCAAAGTTGTAATGACTATTTCTTTAATTTTTGGAATTTACGCCGCCTTGGTGGCTTACATTATCGGCGTCGGCCAATTTTTGCAAGCAATTTTAGGGCCTATTTTGGGGGGCAGTCAATTTTTTTGGTCTCTGATTTTTTGGGCTTGCGTCAGTTTGATTGTTTTAAAAGGCATTGGTATTGTCGGAAAAATGGAATTATTCATGACTTGCGGCCTCATTTTCATCGCTTTATTTATTTTTATTTTCAGTTTTCCTTATATTCATCTTGATAATCTCAAAACATTTCATCCGACGAATTTATTTTTTCCTTACGGCATAGTTTTATTCGCTTTGGGAGGTGCAACCGCCGTTCCAACCATGCGCCGTTTGCTTAATGAAAAAGCCAAATGGCTTAAACCAACTATATTTTTGGGTCATCTTATTCCGATTATCGTTTACATTATTTTTACTTTTGCAGTGATCGGGGTATGCGGAAAAGATACTTCCGAAACTGCTATTCTTGGACTGGCTGCCAAAACAAGCAACTTAATACTTCTTGTTTGTGGAATTTTCGGCGTTTTAGCCATAAGCACTTCTTTTTTATCTTTAAGTCATGTTTTGAAAGAAGTTTTTCACAGAGATCATAAAATTCCGGTTTTATCCAGTTGGGGATTAACGGTTTTTATTCCGCTGATTTTATTTTTATTCGGATTAAACAGTTTTGTGAGCGTTATCGGTTTTTCCGGCGGTATTCTCGCCGGCGTCCAAAGTATTATTTTAATAATGGCTTTTTATAAAGCGAAAAAAATGGGGGATAGAACACCGGAATATAATTTTAATTTGGCTAAACCCCTGGCTTGCCTTATTTGCTTGATGTTTGTCGGAGGAATTATTTATCAAATTATTTATCATTAAAAAAATAATATGTCTTTAATTTTAGTTTTAAATGCGGGCAGCACTTCTCTGAAATATAAATTATTTGATTATCAGACTCTTAAAGTTGTCAAAAAAGAATCTTTTGAAAATTTGCCGACCAGCGGCGACGCTCACTTAAGCGCCGTTGTTTCCGTTTTAAAACAAATCGGCAATTTAACCGATATTAAAATAGTCGGTCACAGAATAGTGCATGGCGGAACCGAATTTCAAAAACCAACCTTGCTTGATGATAAAAATTTAAAAAATTTAGCCAAGTACAGCAGTTTGGCCCCTCTTCACAATCCTTATAATTTGAAAGTGGCGCAATTGGCCAGGGTCTATTTGAATGACATACCCCACATAGGGTGTTTTGACACCAGTTTTTTTATTGATTTGCCGCTACAGGCCAAGTTGTACGCCATTCCGCTTGAATATTACAGAAAATACAATATTCAACGTTTCGGATTTCACGGCATCTCTCATCAATACGTAGCCAATCAAGCGGCTAAAATTTTAAAAAAGAATTTAAATAAAATAAATTTAATCACTTGCCATTTGGGCGGGGGATGCAGTATAGCGGCGATTAAAAAGGGTAAGGCCGTTGACACCAGCATGGGCTTTACTCCGCTTGAAGGATTGGTAATGATGACGCGTTCCGGCGATATTGATCCGGGTCTTATAAATTATTTTAATAAAGAATGCGGATTATCCATGGATCAGATAAATGATTTACTAAATTACGGATCAGGAATAAAAGGTTTATTCGGAACAAGCAATTTCAGAGAACTTTTAAAAGCCGCAAAAAGGGGAGACAAAAAAGCAAAATTGGCTTTTGAAATTTTTGTTTACAGAATTCAAAAATATATCAGTTCTTATTTTGGAATTCTAGGCAATGCTGATGCGATTGTTTTTACCGGAGCAATCGGCGCGGGCGATTCTTATACTCGAAAAAATATTTGCCAAGGATTAAAATTTATTAAATCCGCGAAAATTTTAGCCATTGAAACTGATGAAGAATTGGCGATCGCTCAAGAGTGTCAGAAAATTTTGAAATAAAAATTTAGTTTAGAAAACAAAAAGACTCGATTTTTTCGGGTCTTTTTTCGTTTAAAGTTATCCACAACTAGGTGGTTGCCTAGTGGGAGAAAATGGATTACAATTGATTCGTTGTGTAGGAAAGTGGATAAATGTGGGGATAAGCCCGTCTTTCTGTTAATAACAATGCTTTAATCAATAAATTTTAGCGATAGATAGTTTTAATTTTTTCAATATGTTTATTGGTGAATACCATTATACAATAGATGAAAAAAATAGATTGGCCGTTCCGGTCAAATTTAGAGCAAGCATTTTAAAGGGAGCAGTGGTGACTCGCGGAATAGATGCTTGTCTTTTTTTGTATCCCAAAAAAGAATGGGATAAGTTAGCTGCTAAATTGGCGGCAATGCCGATCAATAAATCTAAAACCAGAGCCTTTTCCAGATTAATGTTAGCCGGCGCAATGGAAGTGGAGCTTGATAAGCAGGGAAGAATAAATTTACCCGATTATTTAAAACAATACGCAAGCATTAATAAAAAAATAGTTATTGCCGGACTTTATGATCGCTTGGAAATTTGGGATGAACAAGCATGGGAAGAATATAAGAAAAAATCAGAAGAAGAAAGCACTGATATTGCCGAAGAGCTCGGAGGTTTAGGAGTGTAGTATGGCACATACCCCTGTCCTTTTAAATGAAGTCATTGCTTATTTGAATCCGCAGAAAAATCAAAATTTTATTGATTGCACGGTTGGCGGCGGGGGACATGCTTTAAAAATTTTATCTTTAACAAAACCTAATGGCAAGTTATTAGGTTTTGATTTATCTCAAGAAGCGATTTTAAAACTTCAACAAATAAAAGAAAATAGATTGATTTTGGTTTGCGACAACTTTGTTCATTTAAAAACAATCGTTGAACAATATAATTTTGGTCCGATAAACGGTATTTTAATAGATCTGGGGCTTTCGTCCGATCTCTTGGAAACAAGCAAGAGAGGATTCAGTTTTGCGAAAGACGAACCATTGGATATGAGATTCAGCCCGGCTACGCAAGATTTCACGGCTCAAATGATTATCCGCCAATATTCAAAGGATAAATTAACGGAAATTTTTCGTAACTTTGGTGAAGAGAAGTTTGCCCGTCAAACAGCCGAGGCGATAGTCAATATTAGAAAAAAAGAAAATATTACTTCAACCCTTCAATTAGCCGGCTTGATTGAAACAACTTTAGGAAGAAGGTTTCATATTAAAAGTTTGGCCAGAGTTTTTCAAGCTTTAAGAATTGAAGTTAATAATGAATTGGAAATTTTAGAACAAACGTTAAGTCAGGGGATGGAAATACTAAATCCGGGAGGCAGACTGGTGGTAATCAGCTTTCATTCTTTAGAAGACAGAATTGTCAAATTATCTTTCAAAAAATTTAAAAAAGAAGGAATAGCGGAAATTATAACCAAAAAACCGCTTATTCCGACGGATGAAGAAATCAGAATCAACTCGCGCAGCAGAAGCGCCAAATTAAGAGTCGCAGAAAAAATATAATTATTATTTTATTTAAATATTAAATTTTATGACTTCTTACAAAGTAATATCACAATCTAATTTAAGACAGGAGTCAAATAAATATTTTATTTTTAATGCTATCGGAGCGGGTATTGTTTTGTTGATGATAATTATCTCGCTAACTCAAGTCAATGCCGGTATTTTTTACAGTTTAAAAATTAAACAAGCTAATTTTAGATTAACGACTTTAAGAACTGAGAATGAGCGTTTAGCCCAAGAAGTGTCTCAGCTAAATTCTCTTGCTAATATTGATCAAAACATTTCCGTTTTAGGCATGGTTAAAACTACTAAAATCAATTATCTGTCGCCGACAGAAGAAACCCTTGCCAGACGTTAATTATTTAATGTTTAATAAGATATTATGCCTCGTCTCAAAATCTTGATAGTCGTTATTTTTATTTGCGGATTTTTGATAATTGGCAGGCTTTTTGAACTACAGGTTCTGCGCCATGATTTTTATACTACTTCGGTTGAAAATAGAGGAGAGGTTAACGAAATAATTCCCGTTGAAAGAGGCCGAATCTTAATTGAAGATGGAGGCGAGACCTATCCGCTTGCCACCAATATTAATACTTATAATTTAATCGCTGTTCCGGCCAGAATTACCAATCCGGAAGAATGGTTGAAAAAAATGGCGCCTTATTTGAATTTTCAAAATAATATTACAGGTGATCAAATAATTGAAGAGGGCCAAAAAAATGACGAATATAAAGCGATGATAGAGCGCCTTTCCCGCGAAAAAGATTTTTACGAATTATTAAGAAAAGAATTAACCATTAATGAAGTCAATGTTATTAAAAAACTTAATTTAGAAGGCATTGATTTTGAAACAATTTCCAAAAGATATTGGCCGGAAAAGAATCTTTTCAGTCATGTGGTCGGTTTTGTTTCTCCATCAGACAATAAACCAAGCGGTCAATACGGCATAGAAGAATTTTTTAATCAGGAATTAGAAGGTATTCCCGGTCAGATGAAGGGTGAAAAAGCGCCGGGAGGATACTTAATCAGTTCTTCTTATCAAGAAATTAAAAAAGCGGAAAACGGCGAAGATATAGTTTTAACTCTTGACCGATCCATACAATTTTTCGCTTGCCAACTGATACAGCAGGCGGTAAAAGATTACGGCGCAGAAAGAGGTTCTATTATCGTTGAAGATCCTGAAAGCGGAAAAATATTGGCTTTATGCAATCAACCTGATTTTGATCCTAATCAATATTCAAAAATTAAAAATTTGGAAGTATTTAAAAATTCAGCCATTGATTATTCATATGAACCGGGTTCTATTTTTAAAGTGATCACCATGGCCGCTGCGCTGGATGCCGGAAAAGTCACTCCGGATACTTCGTATGTTGATACCGGATCCCTGACAATAGACGGACATGTTATTAAAAATGCGGCTGACAGAGTTTTTGGCAAAGCAACAATGACTAATGTTTTGGAAAGATCAATTAATACCGGAGCGGTATTTGCCGCCAAAGCCACAGGGAAAGAATCATTTAGAAATTATGTTAAGAAATTCGGTTTTGGCAGATTGACTGAAATAGAATTAAGCGGCGAGGCAAGCGGCAATATTGATAACTTGGAGCAAAAAGCGGAAATATATTTGGCTACTGCTTCATTTGGGCAGGGTATCAGCGTTACGCCAATTCAGATGATTAACGCGGTGGCTGCCATTGCCAATCAAGGCAAATTGATGAAACCTTATATTGTTGATAAAATTATTAAAAATGGCGAGACTATTCAGCGAGAACCGGTTTTTGTCCGTCAGGTTATTTCTTCATCAACCGCCGCCACTTTAACGTCAATGATGGTTTCGGTTTTGGAAAACGGCTGGCGAATAGGAGCGGGAGTGCCCGGTTATTTTACAGCCGGTAAAACAGGAACCGCTCAAGTGGCCGGACCAAGCGGAAACTATTCCGAGAAAACCATTCATTCTTTTATCGGATTTGCTCCGGCAACCAATCCTAAATTTATAGCTTTGATAAAAATTGATAATCCGGCAACAGGACATTTTGCCGATACGACAGCCGCGCCGACTTTTGGTAAGTTGTCGGAATTTATTTTAAAATATTATAATATTCCACCAGACAGACCAAATACAAAATAATCATTAAATTACAAATAGTCTTTGGTTATTAGTTTCTAGTTTTAGTTTATTGGTTTTTAGTTTTTAAACCAATAACCAGACAACCATGACCATTAACCAAAAACCATAAACCGTTGATTAAATGAGAAAATTTATTCAAACATTATTAAAATTTTTTGCCAAACAGGCGATTATAAAATATAAACCGCTGATTATTGGCATTACTGGAAGTGTTGGCAAGTCGTCCACCAAAGAAGCGATTTATCAAGTTCTTAAAAAATATTTTATTTGCCGGCGTAATTTTAAAAATTATAACAATGAAATCGGCGTACCATTGACGATTCTTGGTCAAGACGCGCCGGGTAAAAATTTAATCGGTTGGTTAAAAGTTTTTCTAAATAGTTTGGGAATAATTATTTTTCCCTATAAGTCTTATCCTAAAATTTTAATTTTAGAAATGGCCGCTGATCACCCGGGTGACATAAAATATTTAACAAAAATCGCTCCTTGTAATATCGGTGTTGTTACTGCTATTGGTCCTTCGCATTTGGAATTTTTTAAAAACATGGAAAATGTGATTAGAGAAAAACAGGTCATTATCAGTCATCTGCCGCCGACCGGTTGGGCTATTTTGAATTATGATGACGAAGAAGTGGCGTCAATGAAAAATAAAACAGAAGCCAAAATTTTAACTTATGGTTTATCTGAAAAAGCAGATGTTAAAGCCGTGGAAATTATTTTAGATCAGGAGTGGGAAAATGATAAATATAAAATCAAAGGATTGAGATTTAAGGTAAATTATACGGGGTCTATCGTGCCGGTTTTTTTACCGAACATTATCGCTCGCTCTCAGGTTTACTCTGTTTTATCAGCTATTGCTGTCGGCATTGTTCTAGATTTAAATTTAATTGAAATATCCGAATCTTTAAGTAATCTTAGTCCGCTGCCCGGCCGAATGAAAACGATCAAAGGCATTAATAATAGTTTGATTATTGATGATACTTATAATTCTTCTCCGATTGCCGCGCAAAGCGCTTTGGAAACATTGGCTGAAATAAAAAAACAGCCCGATGCAAAGAAATGGGCTGTTTTGGGTGATATGTTGGAATTAGGTGTGGCAAGCCGCAATGAACATTTAAATTTAGGCAAAAATGTTGCCAAAACGGGAATAGATTATTTGGTTGTTATTGGAAAAGAAGTTGATGCTGTTGTTGAAGCGGCTCAAGAGGCGGGATTGGATAAAGATAAAATTAAAATTTATCAAGATTCTATTTCAGCCGGAGAAAGCATAAGCCAAGAAATTAAAGAAGGGGATATTGTTTTGATTAAAGGTTCTCGCGGCATACACATGGAAGAGGTGGTAAAGAGAGTAGTGGTGAAAATCAATGATATTGAATAAGTTGATAAGCTAACTAAGTAGATAAGTTAATAAGTTAATTGCTTTACCATATAAGTTTTTTCCAGTTTATAGCCAAGTTTTCTATAATATTCACGCGCGCCAACGCCGGCAATAACGGCGATTTTTTTATAACCCAATTTTTCGCTTATTTCTTCCGCCTCGCGCATTAATTTTTTGCCAAATCCCAAGTGTTG
>JAQUOF010000028.1 GCA_028717225.1 Patescibacteria group bacterium | reverse complement strand
GCGTCATCAACCGGCAGCTTGGCGATAATATAAAAAGCTCCTTCCGGTTCTTTAAATTCCACTCCGGGAATTTTTGACAAAACCTCAACAATAACCTTTCGTCTTTTTTTATATTCGTTGACTACTTTTTTCAAATAAGATTTTGAATTTTTTAAAATAGGCAAAAGAATTTTTTGCTCAAGATAAGGAGGTGAAAGCCTGGCTTGGGTAAATTTTAAAGCAGCTTTAATTACTTCTTCATTTTTAGAACAGAGACAGCCGATTCGGGCCCCGCAGGCATTAAATCTTTTGGAAACCGAATCCAATAATATGGCCTGATTTTTTATTTCCGGAAAATAAGCAATGCTTTGGTGCTTTTTTTCCGTGTAAACAAATTCCCGATAAACTTCGTCGGAAAGAATAAATAAATGATGTTTCTTGGCTAAATCAACCAGCATTTGAATTTCGGCTTTAGTATAGACGGTGCCGGTGGGATTATTAGGATTGCAGATTAAAATAGCTTTGGTTTTTGAGGAAATTTTCTTTTCTATCTCCTGTTTTGAAGGCAATCTGAAGCCATTTTCAACCAGACAGCTTATTGGTTTAAGTTTAATGCCGGCCAAGCAAGCAGCGCTGTTATAATTGGCATAGAGCGGTTCGAAAACAATAATTTCTTCCCCTTGGTCGCAAACTGCGATCATGGAAAAAATAATGGCCTCTGATCCGCCGGCCGTTATCATAATTTCATCTTGAGAAAAATCAATCTGATAATTTTTAAAATATTCTTGCCAAGCTTTGATAAATTCAGCTTCTCCCTGTGATCTTCCGTAAGGAAGAATTTTTTCTTTAAAATTTCTAATTTCCCGGTAAACCAAAGAAGGCATTTCCAAATCAGGTTGGCCAATATTTAAATGATAAACTTTAATCCCCTTTTTTCTGGCCGCTTCATCATAAGGAAAAAAAATTCTCATCGGAGAACGAGGGAATGTTTGCGCGCGTTTAGAAATTTTTGGCATAATAACTTTAAATAAATAAAAAGGATATCTATGTATTTAGATTGAATATAAACTAATCGCCCAGCTCTCTGATTATTTTTTAATGACAAATTCTTAATTTATGAACCCAGGCCCTAATGTTTCAATTAAAATTTTATTGTCCATCTTAAAAAAATGAGAAAGACCACCAGGATTACCTTGATTCCCTATGGCCTCGGTGCATATACCTGGCTTAACAGTTTCACAAGAATAAGTAGCAGTATAAAATTCTTCATTGCCATATTGATTTTTTCCACCAGTCAATTCTTTTTTTATCAGATTACATTTATTAGACTTAATCGCACTTTCCAAATCACAACCTCCAGACAAACAATCTGTCCCAACTGCACATTCTTTCCCGGTATCAGGAGCTTTCTGATAACAACCCCTAAGAGCACTAAATACTGGGTGTAAATCTCTAAATCTCACTACTCCATTTTGAGACTCACAATCTTTTAAAAAACTATCAGTACAACAAGGTTTATTATCCCATGTTTCTCCATTTCTACAATCTACGCATTCTGCAAATGGCTCGGTGCTATAATTTGTAGGATGATTCTTTATGCCATTTTTTTTATCAACGCGAGAATATCCCACAATACCAATAAAAATAACGGCAATGACAGCAACAACAATCAAAATGATATTTATAAAACTTTTTTGGTTTATGTGCATAAATATTTTATAAACAGGTATCAACTTTATAATTAAAAAATGTGATGCAAGGTCACAAATAAATTTTCTTGATTATGCGGACGGTGGGACTCGAACCCACACGGGTTACCCCACATGGTCCTAAGCCATGCGCCTATACCAGTTCGGCTACGTCCGCCTGTTTGTAAAAAAAATACCGCCGGTCGGATTCGAACCGACAAGAGCTTGCGCTCAACAGATTTTAAGTCTGTCGTGTATACCGTTCCACCACGGCGGCAGAATTATGTATTACCTAAATATTCAAATTAAACTTTTCTCTATTCTGGTTTTAAGTTGATGATAAACCCGACTATATCTTTTTAAGCGAGACTCTCTTTGTTTAGCATCTTCCTTAGATTTATATGATTCGTAATAAATTATTTCAAATGGACGTCTCGGTTCGGTTGCCTGAACCAATCCTTTGTTATGTTCAATAAAACGTTTTTTCAAATCATTTGCAAAACCAATATATAATTTTTGATCTTTTTTACTTTTTAATAAATATACATAAAACATAATCAGTTGGAAGTTTTGGAGCGGGCTCCACCACCTGAATGGCAATGTATTTTAAAATGCGGAATTATTGCTTTTGTCTAATAAATTTATATTTGTTTTTCTCTGTATCTAATCTACTTTCTTAAAAATACAGAATAAGCATTTATTGCCATTCTGGTGGTGGAGCGGGTGAGCGGAGTCGAACCGCCTTCTCAACCTTGGCAAGGTTGCATAATAGCCGTTATACGACACCCGCGCTTCAATTGATATTATATTAAAAGTAAGATTTTTGTCAACCAAACAAATATTTACAGCAATTCTAAAATTTTTAATTCTAACTCGTCCGTCTCCGTATCATAAATGGCAAAAGTGGCTTTATAGAACATTCCGGCCAAAGTGCCCGGATTAACCAATCGGCATTTCTTGCCCTGAGCCAGTCGAAGGGTCTCTTCCCAAGGTTTATGAGTATGACCGTAAAAAACAAAATCATATTTTTTACTTTCGGCCAATTTTTTCCCTTCTTCAGGAAAATGAGTAAAAGCGATTTTTTTATTTTTCAGCCCCGAGCTGGCTACTTCTATCTCGCCATTTTTTCCGTGAACTGTTACATTGGAAAATTTCTTGGCGATTTCTTCAAGCAAATCCGGATCACCGACATTGCCGTGAACAATATGAATCTCTCCCTGAAAATCCGGGGCAATTACCTTGGAAAGCATTGAAGGCGCGCACAAATCCCCGCAATGAATAATCAAACCAACGCCCTGATTTTTTATTATTGCCAGAGCTTTTTCCAAATTAGGAACATTGTCATGGCTGTCGGAAATAATGGCTATTTTCATGAATTTTTTTCTTTTAACCATTTAATTACTTTTTGATTGGTCAAGAAGTTTTTTAAATAAATTCTGCCCGGTTCAGATTTTATATTTCCCAACACCTCTTCTTTATTTTGATACAAATCTGATAATTTTTCAATCTCCTCGTCAACGTCATGATCATCAACTTCTATATTTTCAAGAATAGCGATTTGCCTGATAGCCAAAGACACTTTGATTCTGTCTTCTGCTTTAGGGAGTAAACCTTTTTTAAATTCTTCTTCTGTTTTTTGAATGCTTTCAAGATATTTATGGAAAATATCACCCTCTCCTCCCTGTCCGAAACCTTCTTCTTGGAGCGACATTGTAAATTCTGCTATCATTTTTTCAAATTCGTGTTCAATTAAAACTTCCGGAATCTCTTCGTATTCTCCTTTCTCTGACAATTGCTTAAGAATTTCCAATTCTTGACGCTGTTCTTCTTTTAATTGCGCTTCCTTCTCAAGCGTATCCTGAACTTGTTTTTCCAAATCAACAATAGTTTGAAAACCGAATAATTTTGAAAATTCGTCATCAAGCTTGGGCAAATCAATTTGAAAAATATTATTAATCTTAGTCTTAAATTCTATATCTTTGCCGGCTAATTTTTTATCATAATGATTGGCCGGATATTTCAAACTGAATTCTTTCATTTCTCCCGCTTTTAATCCTTCTAAATTTTTTGATAAACCGGGAATATAATAATCCTCGCCAAGAATAACGGAGAGATTCTTAACCTGACCGTTTTCCAAAGGCACTTTGTCTAAAAATAAATTCAAATCAATTTCAACCCGATCGCCTGTTTGCGCTTCGCGGCTGACCAGAGTTTCTGCGGCCCTGGATTGCTGTAATTTTTTAATAGTCGCTTCTAAATCTTTGGGAGATATTTCAATTTTTTTCTTTTGAAATTTGATTTTTTTATAATTTCCCAATTTAACTTTCGGAATCAAAGGAACGGTTAATTTGAAAACAAACGGATTGTCTGGCGCCAATTTCTTAATTTCAACTGTTGGCGGGCCGGCCGGATTTATTTTTTCTTTTTCAATAACTTCGGCGTATTTTCGATTCATCGCTTCTTCAGCTGCTTGTTCCAGAATTTTCGCTTCATCTATGCTCTGCTTGGCCAAATTCATAGGAACCTTGCCTTGTCTAAAACCGTCAATTTTCAAGCTTTTTGCCAAATCTTCCAACGCCTTATCGTAAAATTCTTTCATTTCCTCAGGAGACATTTCAATATTAATTTCCAATAAATTTTTAGGGAGTTTTTTTGTTGATAAATTCATAAATTATTTTAATTATATGACAAAAACCGCGAGATAATTAAAACAAAAACGCGGCGTTTCTTAAATTATAAAGACTTTATTCAGATTCTTTTTCAGATGATTCAGATTTTCCTTCTTTAACTTCTTCCGCGGTTGCTTCGGTTTCTTCTTCTTCAAAAAGCTGAACTTCAATTTTATAACCGGTTAATCTGGAAGCAAGTCTGACATTTTGGCCGGCGCGTCCGATAGCCAAAGATAATTGATTTTTTCTGACTTTTACCGAAACTTCTTTATTTTTTTCATCAATTTTAAGCGAAACCGTTTTGGCCGGCGCGAGAGCATTGGCGATAAATTTCTGAGGATCGTCAGAATATTCAATAATATCTATTTTTTCTCCGCCGATTTCAGAGATGATTGTTTGGATTCTCGCTCCTTTCTGGCCGATGCATGAACCGATCGGATCCAAATTCTTTTCCGAAGTGAAAACGGCAATTTTGGAACGCGAACCGGCTTCTCTGGCAATAACTTTTATTTCCACGGTTCCGGAAGCTATTTCGGGAATTTCCGATTTGAATAATTCTTTCAAAATATCCGGATGGCGACGCGAAACAATGATTTCCGGCCCTTTATTGGTCTCAGAAACCATTAAAATATAAACTTTTATTTTTTGGCCCGGATAATATCTTTCTTCTTGAACTTGTTCAGTATAAGGCAAAACAGCCGTGGCGTCCTGCAAGTCAACCAAGATAACATTTCTCTCCAATCTTTGAACAACAGCGTCAACCACTTGTTTTTCCTGACTTTTATAATTTTGAAATACCGTGCTTCGTTCAATTTCTTTTAATCTTTGAACAATAACCTGCTTGGCGGTTTGAGCGGCGATGCGGCCGAAATCACTGTGGATTTCCAATTCTGTTTTAATAATATCCCCTATCTTGTATTTTTTACTGATTTTTTTGGCGTCAGAAAGCTGAAGTTCTGTTCTCGGATTAAAATGTTTTTCTTCTTGAGGTTCAACTGGTAAAACTTCTTCTTCGGATTTTTTTGATTTCTTTATGGTCTTTTTTTTCTTTTTTTCTTCTTTCTCGCCTTCCTCAATGTCTGCGGAAATTTCTTCTTCAGGCAAATCTTCAACTACTGTTTTAATGTCAAAAACCTGCATTTTGGCGGTTTCCGGATCAAATTCAACTCTAACATCTTGATTTTTTTGACCAAAATCTCTTCTATAAGCAGCGCTGAGAGCTTGTTCAATCGCGCCCACAACTTGCTCTTTGGAAAGTTTTTTTTCTTGGCAAATTTGATCAATTGCCGCTAAAATTGGTGAAGCCATAATTTTAATTTTAAAAATAAATTTAAGAAAAAACCTAGTTTAGATTTTCTAAACTAGTTATATGCCTATATTATCTTAAAATGAGCAAAAAAGCAAGAGGTTAAAAACATTTTTATCCACACCTGCTGAAAATTTACTCAAAAATCGGCATATCCGGATAATGACGAATTTTCACCTCCGGTTCTTGGTCTGGCGAAAATTGTTTTAAAACATCAATGGCGATTAAATCAACTCTGATGGATTCGTTTTGAAAATTATTTTTCCATAAATAACTTTGGATCGCCCGCTGCATTTTTTTCTTTTTGTGAAAATTAAATTCTTCTTCCGGCATACCGGTTTCATGATTTGATTTTGTTTTCACTTCTATAAAAATAAGCTCACCGTTTTTGCGAGCTATAATATCAATCTCTCCGACTCTTCCGGTTTTAAGATTGCGTTCAATAATTTTATATCCTTGCTTTTCCAAAAATTCAACAGCCAAATTTTCTCCCAAATCTCCCAATAATTGCTTTTGGGTTTTCATATAAATTAGTTAACGAGTTCACGAGTTAGCGAATTAACGAATTAATCTGAAAAATAGAATTACTAATCCGTTAACTCTTTAATCCGTTAATTTTTAATAAATACTATTGTGTAATGATATGGGCCGGCGTCAAATTCTTGCTCAAATTTCAATCCGGCTGCTTGGGCGTGTTTTTTAACTTCTTCCGGACTTATTCTTTCTTCCGATACCGGACCAAAAGGAACGGCGATTTTTTTCCAGTCAGTGACTTCAAGTTTCCCTCCCATTTTTAAAATCCTGGCTGCTTCTTTAATGATTAAATCTCCTTTTTTAGTTTGGAAAAGCACGTTATTGATCATCGCTAAATCAACGCTGTTATTGGTAATTTTAGTCGCACCGGGTATTTCCAGATTAGCCCAAACTGTTTTTAAATTTGAAATGCCGAATAATTTGGCCATACTTTCCACATTTTGGAGTGCGGTCTGAATAATATCCATAGAGTAAACCAATCCTTGAGGACCGACTAATTTTGCCGCCTGTAAAGAAAAATATCCGCGCCGGCCGCAACCGAGATCAGCAATAATCATTTTTTCGGCAATGCCGATTTTTTCCAATAATGTTTTGGAGTCAATTAATTCCTTTCCTCCGGGAATTTTTGTTGTATCCATATATTTTATTATTAATATTTTATTTAAAAAGTTTTGGGGTAAAAAATAATTGTCAGAAGAGTGAGAAATATATTAACCGCGGCGAGAATCAAAAAATTCTCTAAACCGGCTAAAAATGATATTCCGCCGACTAAAGAAGCAAGGCAAAATAAAGCCGCAGCTGCGATTGCTCCGATTGCATATTTAATCGGAAGTTTGCCTATCCAAACTTTGTGCCAAGTTGCCTGGAGCGGACCGAATTTTTTCAGCGAGTGATGCGGATTTAAAATAAACCAAAGAAAATCCCAAACCACGGTAAAGAAAATAAAAAATCCCATCAGTAATAATTCATTGGCAAGCGACCATTTCGCAAACCACAAATACGGCCAGTGGAACATTAAAAGAAGAAAAATTATCAACACAAGATGATAGCCGGTCAATTCTTCGCCTTTATTAACTTTTTTAAAAAGACGTCCAAGCCAATGCGCGTTACCCGGCCGCCAAGTCGGTATTTTGGCCGCCCAGCCATTGGGACCTTCAATTTGAATTTCCAAAACCGCGAGCGCAAAAGACATTAAAAAGAAATAAATGCTTTGCAATAAAATTGTATTCATAAATTATTTGTTAATTTAATAATAATTTTATTAAATTTTGGTGGACCGGAGGGGACTCGAACCCCTGACCTCCTCGTTGCAAACGAGGCGCTCTACCAGCTGAGACTACCGGCCCCTCACATGGAAATTATCAAAAAAATTTGATTCTTTTAAAAAAACTATTCATTGTTTCCCGCCAAACCGAAAAGCCTGGCAATGCCATTTAAAATATCTTCCCAAATTCCGCTGATTACAAAAAGTCCAAGCACAACAACGGCTATTCCCAATAATTTGTAAAATAAACGACTGCCGCCATCAGCTCCTAATTTTTGTTCAGCCCATTGCACCGGACCGGCTGTCCGCAAAAGCCATTCACTGTTTAAAGTTAAAATAACTCCAATGGCAATTATACCAAGACCGATAAAAAAATGAGACATAAGATAAAATTTAAAAGTTAGAAATGGGCGCAGATGGTATCGAACCATCGACCCCGACTTTATAAGAGTCGTGCTCTACCACTGAGCTATGCGCCCGTCTAAAGCTTAATGACGATAAAACTATTTTAGCATTTTATTTCAATTTGTCAAAATTAAATTAGCCCCTATTAGAGGCTAATTTAATTTTCGTCTTTTATAATTTTTTAAAATTAAAATTTAAAATTATCAGCAAATTTACCGATAATGGGCAACGGTTTTTCTTCGCCCTTAGAAGCGTTCATAATGCCGATAATCATCAGAACAAACACAAAAAGATTAAGCAATTGACTGATTCTGTATAAACTCCAAGGAAGGAAAGAACTTAATATCCCTACAATGACTCCGGCAATTAAAAGAGTTAATCCTTGTTTAACGTGATATTTGACAAAAGGGTCATTCTTCGCGTCAGTGAGCAAAGGAATGAAAAAAATAAGATAGGCAATAATCGCCATGCCTGTATTTTTTTGCTGAGTTGGTTTTTGATTGTTTTCTTCCATAAAAATTTTTTAATGATTAATTAAAAATTATCGACTTTTCCGTTGATTTAATTATAGCACTAATAATAAAAAACAAAATAGATTCCCGTAAAGGAATCTATTTTTAAACTCGGCATCGACCTACTCTCGCCCCGAAGGACTACCATCGGCCCTGGATAGCTTAACTTCTGTGTTCGAAATGGGAACAGGTGTTGCCTATCCGGTAGAGACACCGAGAATTATATTTTATCGAAAAACAAAAATTGAATAATGCACAACACTTACTTTTGTGAACTAAGTGGTGAATTAGAAATTCGACTGATTAGTACTCTTTAGCTAAATCTATTACTAGACTTACACCGAGAGCCTATCAACCCGGTAATCTTCCGGGAGTCTATTGCCTTGCGGCTACGAAACCTAATTTAAGAGACGGTTTCATGCTTATATGCTTTCAGCATTTATCCGTACCGAACATAGC
>JAQUOF010000027.1 GCA_028717225.1 Patescibacteria group bacterium | reverse complement strand
TTCTTTTCTATTTTAGTACAGCCTGATAAAAAAAACAGAGTTAAAAAAATAGCAAAACAAAGGAAAATTTTTGACCTCATAATTAAAATTTAATTTTGTCCACTCCTACTTCTATTTTTTCGTCTTTCAATTTCACCACCACGGTTTGTTTTAAAACATGGCGTTCAATTACTTCTCCCATGCCTTCCGCAGTTTTTACTTTAGCACCGATGGCCGGCAATTTTTGGGCCAGCTCTTTGTACATTTCTTCTTCAAAAACCAAACAACATTTCAATCGTCCGCACATACCGGTCAATCGATCTGAACCGCGCTGAGTCAATTGCTGCTCTAAAATTAAATTAGTGCTTACGTTTCCCAGTTTTTTCAAAAAACTCATACAGCAAAGTCCTCTTCCGCATGATCCGATATCTCCGATTAATCCTGTTTCTTGCCTGGCGCCGACTTGATGCATTTTAATTGATTTGTGAAATTCCTGAACCAATTCTTTTACAAGTTCGCGAAAATCAATTCTTGACGGCGAAGTGAAAGCAAAAGTCATTTTTCCTCCGTCAAAGGCGAATAAAACATCAATGATTTTTATCGGCAAATTCGTTTTTTTAATTATTTTCTCGCATCTCTTTATCGTTTTATCTTTTTCATTATTCCTTTCTTCGTATTTTGACAAATCTTCCGAACTGGCTTTTCTTAATATGAAATTTTCGCTTGTTTCATTGCGAACAGCTTCTTCTTCGGTTTCTTTAATTTCATCTATTTTTGTTATTTCTCCCAAATCTCCGCCAATGGAAGTTTTCACAATCACTTTATCGCCAACATTAAATTCCCCCTTCTTTATTTGAAAATCTCCTCTTTTCTGAATAAATTTATAAGGGTTTATCCATGGCGCTACTTGGACAGAAATTACAAACATAATTTTTATAAAGCAAATCTAATAAATCTTTTTACTTTGATATTTTCCCCGAATTTGGCGATTTTTTCTTTAACCAAATCTTCAATAACAAATTTATCGTCTTTAATGAACGGTTGTTTTAAAAGGCAAAATTCACTGTAAAATTTTTGGATTTTGCCGTTTAATATTTTTTCAATGACTTCAGCCGGTTTGTCTTTGGGCAGATCAGCGCTGTAAATTTCTTTTTCTTTTTCCAAAATTTCTTGAGGCACTTCTTCCGGAGACACCCATTTTGGATTAAGGGCCGCCACTTGCATTGCCAAATTATGAGCCAATTCACTGAATTCTTCATTGCGCGAGACGAAATCAGTTTCGCAAACCAATTCCAAAAGCACGGCAATTTTTTTATTGGAATGAACATATGCTTCCACAATGCCTTGATTTGTATCTCTGCTTTGCTTGGTCGCCACTAATTTTTCTCCGCTTTTTCTCAAAGCTTCAATGGCTTTTTCTATATTGCCGTCAGATTGCTTTAATGCTTTCTGACATTCAACTATTCCCAATCCTGTTTTTTCTCTTAATTGTTTTACAATATCTAAATCTAAACTCATATATTTATTAATTCAATTAAATCTTTTAAATTATAATTATAGCAAATTTCGCCTGAACGATGTCGCGGAAAAGCCTTAGAAAATTAAGGAGTTTTATTGAAAAATTCATCTGTTTGACAACCTGTTCGGGAGGAGTTATGAATTTTTCAGAATAAAACGAGTATAATTTTCAAGGATTTGGAGCGTTGAGTGAAGACGAATTTCGCGACTTTTTATTTAGTTTCTTTCTTTTCTTTAACTTCAACTTTATTTTTTTCTTTTTGGGCCTTGCCTTCTTTAACCGCCTCGGCCATGAATTTGGTTATTAATTCTATCACTTTAACCGCGTTATCATTTGTAGGAATAGCCCAATCAACTTTTTCCGGATTAGCATTAGTGTTAACCATGGCAACAACCGGGATATTGCATCTCTTTGCTTCTTTTAAAGCTGTCTTTTCTTCTTGCGTATCAACAATAAAAAGCACGTCCGGTTTTTTGGTCAATGATTTTATTCCGCCAACCATTTTCTCCAAAGAAATTAAAGTCTTTTCCATATTAAGCCGTTCTTTCTTGGTATATTTTTCCCAGCCATTCGCGGCTTTCTCTTTTTCCATTTTCTTGAATTTTTCAATCAAGTTAACAATGGTTTCAAAATTGGTCAAAGTGCCCGGCAACCAGCGTTCATAAACAAATGGCACGGCAACTTCTTCGGCGTATTTTTTTATAATTTTTTTGGCAGCCGGTTTGGTGCCTAAAAATAAAATAACTCCGCCTTGAGCGACTTTGTCAGCGATAAAATTCATCGCTTCCTCCAATTTTACGAGGGTTTTCTCAAGATCAATTAAATGAGAAGTATTTCTGACTCCGTAAATATACGGGAGCATTTTAGGGGCCAATCTGCTTTTTTTGTGTCCTAAATGAACTCCGGCCTCAACTAATTCATCTAAGTTTGGAAGTTTAATCATAGTGTTTTACGTATAAAATAGTTAATATTAAATTATGTATAATAATAACATAACCCCTAAAAATAATCAAGCCTATTTTAACCACAGCCACCTTATGGTTGACAAATATATTATCTATGATATTATGTTGTAATAACTTTAATAAATTAATTATATCAATATGCCAAAGAAAAATATTCACCCTAAATATCATCCTCAAGCAAAAATGACTTGCGCTTGCGGTTCGGAATTTAACGTTGGTTCAACCGTTCCGGAAATACACGTGGAAATATGTTCTGCTTGCCATCCTTTTTATACCGGCAAACAGAAATATATCGATACGGCCGGAAGATTGGAAAGATTCAATAAAATGGTTACCAAATCAAAAGCGATTAAGGAAACCAAAAAAACCAAAGTTAAAAAAGAATCTGCCAAGGAAAAAACAAAAAAGAAATAATCCGAACAATGGTTACTAATTACGAATAATATACGAATATACTAAATATTCGTATATTAGTACAAATTCGTATTTCGTAACCTTAAATTCGTGGCATTTGGATACATTTGTAGATTAGCATTATTATGGATAATAATCTCAGTCAATTGAAAGATCAATTAAAATCATTGGAAGAACAATTACAAAGTTCTGATATTTATGCTGATCAGGAAAAATTAAAAGAAATATCCCAAAAATATAATCAATTGAAAGAAACCTATCGTTTGTTTGACCAACTCAGAGAAATAAACGAAAAAATTTTTGAAATTGAAAAATTATTAAATAAAGAATCTCAACCCGAAATGCTGAGCTTGATTAAAGAAGAATTGGAACAATTAAAAGAAAAAAAAACAAGCATTGAATCGGAAATCAATAAAAAAGAAAAATCTTCCAACACTCCGGAAAGTCGCGGCGTAATTTTGGAAATCAGAGCCGGCACCGGCGGCGACGAAGCGGCTATTTTTGCCGGCGATTTATTGAGAATGTATTCGCGTTTCGCGGAAAAAAAAGGCTGGAAGGTTGGTTTAATTTCATCGCACAAAACAGAATTGGACGGCTTTAAAGAAGCTATTCTGGAAATAAGAGATTCTGGCGCTTATCAAATTTTAAAAAATGAAAGCGGCGTTCACAGAGTTCAAAGGATTCCTAAAACTGAAAAAAGCGGCCGGCTTCACACTTCCACCGCTTCAGTGGCGGTATTACCTCAAGCCGAACCCGCGGACCTTAAAATAGATTTAAAAGATTTAAAAATTGACACTTTTTGCGCTTCCGGACATGGAGGCCAAAATGTTCAAAAAACTTCTTCAGCCGTAAGAATCACTCACTTGCCGACGAATTTAGTTGTTGCCTGCCAAGATGAACGCAGTCAAGGACAAAATAAAGAGAAAGCTATGATCATTCTAAGATCAAGATTATTGGCGTTGAATGAAGAAAAAAAACATAAAGATTTGGGGGATCAAAGACGGGAACAAATCGGTACCGCAGAACGTTCGGAAAAAGTCAGAACTTATAATTTTCCGCAAGACAGAATTACCGACCACCGTCTTAATAAGTCATTTTTCAATATGTTAAATATTCTAGACGGGAATATGGACGCGATTGTTGAATCATTTGAAGAACAAGAAAATGCTGAATAAAATTAACCTAATTAACCTAATTTCTAATTCCTAAACAATAACCTAAACTCAAAATCCCAAATTGAAATACGATTTAGAAATTAGGTCAATTAGAAATTAGAAATTTTATAAAGATGACCATTAAACAAGCATTATTAAGAGCTATTCAATCTCTCCAAAAAATAACTAAAGAACCTCATTTAGATGCCGAGGTTCTTTTAAGTTTCACTCTAAAAAAGCGCCCTGCCTGCCGGCAGGCGGGAAAAATCTGGCTTTACGCCCATTCGGAAAAAAAATTAAAAAAAACAGAAGAAATAAAATTTAAAAAATTAATCGCTCAAAGAAAAAATGGCACGCCCGTGGCTTATCTTGTCGAACACAAAGAATTTTTTGATTTGGATTTCATGGTTGATAAAAATGTTTTAATCCCCTGCCCGGAAACGGAACTTTTAGTCGAAGAAGTCTTAAAATCTATTCCAAATTCTAAATTCCAAATTCTAAATTCTATCACTATCGCTGATATCGGAACCGGCTGCGGCAATATCGCCATTACTCTGGCAAAACATTTGCCATTGGCAAAAATCTATGCCGTTGATATTTCAAAAAATGCCTTAAAAGTGGCGAGAAGAAACGCAAAAAAACACAAAACAGAAAAAAAAATTATTTTCTTAAATGGAAATCTTTTAGAACCGCTCCCAAAAAAAGTAAATATTATTACTGCCAATTTACCTTATATTCCTTCTCAAAAGGCCAAGCGCCTTAATCACAGTCCGCAGATTGCTTTAGACGGCGGAAAAGACGGTTTAAAATTTTATCAATCTCTGCTTGAAAATGCGGCTGATTATTTGCGGCCAAACGGCAAAATATTCTTGGAAATAAATTTTAATCAGGCGGAAAAAATAAAAAAAATAATTAAAAAATATTTCCCTCAAGCTGAAATAGAAATAAAAAAAGACCTAGCCGGCCTAAATAGATTAGTTATTATTTTATGTTGACAAAAAATTATAAAATTATATAATATAGATAATTAAAAAGGAGGAGAAATGGCACATTGTCCAATTGTAGGCGCGGACTGTTGGTTGGGTCAATTTGAAAAAGAAAAACTTATAAATCCACGCCATGTACAGTATTCAATAATTGGCGTTCCTGTTGGGACAGAAGAAAGACAAATTGGAGAATATTGGTATACGGTTGAAAAAGAATTAATAGATTGTAAATTTTGGAGTAAAGAAAAAGGGAAATGCAGTCAAGAGTGAGAGAGAAAAAAAGTAAAAAGGCGGAATTGATTCCGCCTTTTTTTATTATTAAAATTAATAAACAAGTTTGTGTTTAGGAGAAACAACTTCAATCCAAACCGAACCGGGTAAAAATTCTATTTCTTTGTCAAATGTATCATAAAATCTGGTTGATTCCTGAGAACCGCCTCTTTGCCATTTGCCTTTGGTTAATTTTCCTTTTTGAAAAATCATCACTTCGCCGTCCCCTATGGTCGTAATTTCCCGACGACCGACTTCGTCTAAAATATTTATTTCTGTTTTTTGAATAATTAAATTTTTTGTTTTAATTTGCATTCCGTCCGAATCAACAAAAGGATTTAGAGTGCCTGTTTTTGAATCAATGGAAAATCGCAGATAAAAATCAGTTTTTGAATCAAACTTCCAAGCCACCGGATCAAGATAATTAATTTTAATGAATTCGCTTGATTCTTGACTGGTAACATTTACGTCATTGGAAAATTTCCAACCGCTGAAATTTGTTTTTATTTTTTCCGGCAGATTTTTATTTTCTATGGCTTTTTTTATAAACTCGCCTGAAGTATATAAATTGCTTGGCGCAACTCGGTTATGATCGCGCCAAAAATACGCGCCGCCTCCGCTGATTTCATTTAAATCGTAAATCTTATCATCGTTTTGATCACTTTTAATTGTTCTAAGCGCCTGATCGCTTCCTCCGGCATGAATATATAAAGCGCCGTATTCTTCAGCCCAACTGACAAAATACGGCCTGGCTGAACGAATTGGCCCGATTTTCTCAGGCAAATTATCTTGATTAAAAACAGCCAAGAAACGAGTAATATCGGCTTCAGCCGGCGATTCATAAACTATTGAAGCGCTGTTAATTCCACTAATCGGCCGCGAATCAATAAAATTATCCATCATTATCGCCACTGGTAATTTTATTCCTTCTGAAATCAGTGTTGTTTGAAATTCAGTTGCATTATTATTTTCCGGAGCAGTATTGTTTTGATCAGAATTATTTGTTTGTTCAGGCGTTGATTTATTAATTGACGGCAAAATTTGTTTTTTCTGGCAGCCGCTCAAAGAAATAATCACTAAAACAAAAATTAATCCCCATGAAAAGAATTTCATTTTGGGGATTAATTTTATAAATATGGCTTTTCTTTTATTCAAAAGTTCTGCCATAAAAAATTCAATAAATTTATTTTTTCTTTTTTTCATCAACTTCTTCAGCTTCCTTCTTCGGTGCTTTTTCTATTTTGGCAACCTCTTCCACTTTTTCAACCGGTTTGGATTCCAATTCTTTTAATTCTTCTTCTGAATGAGGCGGTTGAACCATTACCACCATTTCTTCAAGATTATGTTTAATTTTAATACTCGCGGGTATTGCCAAATCTTTGATTCTAATCGCATCATCAATTTTAGTTAATTTTGAAATATCAATCTTGATATCATGAATCAAGTCATCAGGTAAACATTCTATTTCCAGCTTGGTCATATTGGAAAATAAAATACCGCCCAATTCTTTTACTGCCGGAGATTCGCCTATTAATTTCAATTCCACTTCAACATGAATTTTTTCACCTTCTTTGATTTGATAAAAATCAACATGCTCTATTTTATCGGTCAAAGGATGATATTGAACTTCAGTGATAAGCACTTTTCTCGGTTTTTCACCTTCAATCTCCAAATTCAACAAATCGCTTTCGCCGACTTGTTTAAAAATTTTTTCAAAAATTAAATAAGGCATCTCAATTGACTCGGATTTTATGCCGTGACCGTAAACTACGGCTGGAATAATTTCTTGTTTTCTTAAGATTTGAACCTTTTTACCTTTTAATTCTCTCTTTTTTGTATTTAAAGTTAACATATTTTAGAAATTAGTAATTAAGTTTTATTAAATTATTATACCACCTCCCTTTTTTTTGTAAACCCCCACCAAACAAAAATGTATTTTTTAAATGTGAGCCCTCAATTCAACTATACTTAATCTACTTATTGTTATGTTAAAAAATAATTTTAAAAAAATACTGGGGCGAACATTATTTTTGTTCTGGTGCGTGGGTAAAGGGCTGATATAAAAGTATACTTTCAATAATTGCCAAAATCAACATACTGACCAACAAAGAGCTTCCGCCGTAACTGATGAACGGCAGTGGAATACCGACAATCGGAAATAATCCGACATTCATTCCTATATTTATAATTGCTTGGGAGAAAAAATAAATCACCGCTCCCAAAACAAAAATTTGGCTGAAATTATCATAAGCGCTTTTGGCGATTTTAACAAGACGGGAAATAAGAGCGATATAAAAACCCAAAAGCAAAATGCTGCCCAATAATCCAAATTCCTCGGTTAATGCCGCGAAAATAAAATCCGTTTCACTGGCCGGCAAAAATCTTAATTGGCTTTGCGTTCCAAGGCCGAATCCTCGTCCGAAAATCTGGCCTGAACCGACCGCGATAGTTGACTGCGTAATCTGATAGCCTCGGCCTGCTTGATCGCTCTGCGGATTTAAATAAGTCAAAATACGGTCTCGCTGATAATCTTTTAAAAAAAATGACCAGCCCAAGGCGCCAATCAAAATTATCATCAATAATAATCCCAAAATATGCTTTTTATTCCTATCCATCATTAGAAGAAGTCCAAACCAAAGAATTACTATCATCATGGCCGAACCGAAATCCGGCTGGCGCATGATTAAAAATAACAAGGGAAGAATTATTATAAAACTGACAATAATATGATTAACCCTGACCGGCTGCCGGCTAAAACCCCAAAACTGAGCCAGCGCCAAAAGCGCTGCCAATTTTGCCAATTCAATTGGCTGAAAATTAAAAAATCCCAAATTGAACCATCCTTTTACGCCGTGAGAGACTTGTCCGAATATTAAGACACCCAAAAGCAATAACACAACTATGATATAAAAAACCAAGTTAATCGCTTTGATGAACCTAAAATCCAGAGAAGTTATGATAAAAAATAAAATAAGCCCGCAAACCGCAAAAATGGATTGTTTGGCAAAATTGCTGAATTTAAGATCTCCTTGAGAAAGCGAAAGACTGTACTGAACGCTTAAACCGATAATAATTAAAAGAACCATTAAAACGAATAAAGTGCTGTCAAAATTTTTGAAACGACTGAACAACATAATTTAAAAACTAGGCGGCATAAAAACACTTAAATCCAAAACATTTATTTCCGGTTTAACATCGATGTTGGTTGTTTGTGGTGCGGTTTTTCCCCACGGTAATTCTATAATTTTCTTTTCTTCGCCTTTTAAGTATTTAATCGGGATGGTATTGATACCGACAATTCTTGTGTTTTGATAAAGAGCGACCACGAAATTAATTTCCCAAAAACTATAAACTGATTTATTTTCTACAGTGAATGCAACTTGAGGCAACTCAACGCCTTGGGAAGTCGTAATCCAATTCAATTGCGGACTGCCGATAATCAGTTTTGATAAAATTTCCAAATTGGCTTCGCGGGGATGGCGAATTCTTTGCCAATTAATTTTTGAAATTTGGAAACTGACATCTTCCGAAGAGGCGTTTTTTTGGCCCAAAACAAAAAGATATTTTTTTTCATCAGGAAGAATAAAGTTTTTTTTGACAGGCGTTTGTCCGCCATTGAAAGAAAAATAGTATTCAATGGAAGACACCATCCATTTTTCATTAAAATTTTGCGCCGAAACTACAAAATCATATTGCGATTCCTGTCCACTGGCCAAAGTTAAAATAGCGGTTTCGTCGTCAATAACAATATCTTGCGGTTTGAAATGTTCATGCATGCCAATCCAATCTATTCTTTCTTTAGTTAATTCCATTAACATTTCTTGATGACTCTTGGTTAAAGTAAAATATATTATACCCTGCCAAATGGCAATCCCCCAAACAACCGCGTTTAAAACAATTAAAAAAACCTCCTTGGCCTTGCGAATATCTTTTTTGTGCGCCAACAACCATTGGGCGGCTCTGAGTTGTTTGAAAATAATATTTTCTCCCATGTGATTATTTTAACAAATATGCTAAAATATGGCAATGGGGGTTGCAAAATTTCCATTTAAAGGCTAAAATTAAGACAGGTCTAGAACATTTATTTTAATAAAATAATAATCAAAAAAATCATATGGCCAGTCAAAATCTTTTCTATATCACCACCAGC
>JAQUOF010000026.1 GCA_028717225.1 Patescibacteria group bacterium | reverse complement strand
GGTCCGCGAAAGGCCCTGATTAGGATTATGGCCATTAATTTTCTTTTAAAAGAAAAAATTAAAACCACGGAAGCAAAAGCCAAAGCAGTAAGACCTATAATTGAGCGCCTGATTTCTTCAGCCGGAACCAATGATTTGGCTACCAGAAGAAAAATTATTGCTTCTTTGAATAATAATGAAGTTACCCAAAAACTTTTGGAAAAAATCGGTCCGAGATTTAAAGAAAGACCGGGCGGTTATATAAGAATCATAAAAATCGGCCGACGTCGCGGAGACGCCGCAGAAATGGTTTTAATGGAACTGGTCAAATAGCTTATTAGCTTGTAGCTTTTTAGCTTATTAGGGCTAAGAAGCTAAAAAGCTAATTCCTAAAAAGCTTCAGACTAAAATTGATCTAGTTTCTTGTAGAAATTTATAAAAAACTAAATTTATGAAAACTATAAATCGAAAAACTCATACCATTGATGCCACGGACAAAGCAATCGGGCGCTTGGCAACGGAAGCGGTCCGACTCCTTTCGGGCAAGCATAAAGTTGAATACGTGCCATATCTTGATCAAGGCGATATTGTAATTGTTAAAAATCTTGAAAAAGTGAAAATTACCGGTCAAAAATTAACTCAGAAAAAATATTATCATTACAGCGGTTATCCGGGCGGTATGAAAACGAGAACAATGGGCAAGATTTTCGTTAAAAATCCGCAAGATGTTTTGCATCGAGCCGTTTACAATATGTTGCCCAAAAATCAGCTCAGAAGGGGAATGATAAAAAGATTGAAATTTATTTAAGATTTATTTTTACCAATAAAAAAACTTCCCCGTTAAGGGGTTGTTTTTTTAGTTAAATTTGATAAAATGATTTTATGTCAAAAATGAATATCAAAAAATTTGGCGACTCTATTTTAAGAGTAAAATGCCAAGAAATAAAAAATATTGACGACCAAGTCAAAAAAACCGCCATGGAAATGTTGGAAACAATGTATCAGGGCAGGGGAGTCGGATTAGCCGCTCCTCAAGTCGGTCTCAATTGGCAATTGGTTGTGATTGACGCGGGCAAAGGGCCGCTGGTTTTAATTAATCCAAAAATTATTCAAAAATCAAATATTTTAGTCAAAGGCGAAGAGGGTTGTTTAAGTTTGCCAAATGTAAGTTTAAAAATAAAAAGGCCTTCTTGGGTTGAAATAGAAAACAGAAATATTAAAACTGATAATATCCAAAAATTTAAAGCTGAGGGATTATTGGCCAGAGTCATTCAGCATGAAATGGATCATCTTGAAGGAAAATTGATTATTGACAAAGTTCCATTTTGGGAAAAGTGGTGCGCCTTGGGAAAATTAAAAATTAAGCGGGATTAGTATAATGGTAATACGCTTCCTTCCCAAGGAAGAGCCGCCAGTTCGATTCTGGTATCCCGCTCCACCACCTATATGTTTTATGTATATTTATTAAAAAGTAAAAAAGATTAAAATTACGCATTGGTTTTTATAAAAATTTAAAGCTAAAATAGTGGAAAATTTAATGTAAAACATATTGGTGGTGGAGCCCGCTCCAAATGAGCCCTCTTAGTTCAGTGGTAGAACAGCGGTATCGTAAACCGCATACGTCAGTTCGATTCTGACAGAGGGCTAAGATATGGTTGCTTTATGCATTTTAAATGTTAAAATGATAGTATGCCAGGTAGTAGAAATTCGACCGCCCACTAATGTGGGCTAATAGGAAAAAAGTAGTGATAAATTGAATTCTTACTATTTCGGCATTTCATTTAAGTTTAAAATATTTAATATTAATTTAGTCGAATTTTCACTACCTGGTATGATCAAATTTGCTAATGTTACTAAATTTTATCGGCCGAATACTTACGCTTTGCGCAATGTTTCTTTTCATATTAAACCGGGCGAATTTGTGTCCATTGTCGGCCAATCAGGAGCAGGGAAGAGCACTATTATAAAATTATTAACTGCGGAAGAAAAAGCGGACGAAGGGAAAATTATTATCGGCGAATGGGATATTACTAAAGTCAGGCCGTCTGAAATACCGACTTTAAGGCGGCAAATCGGCGTAGTTTTTCAGGATTTTAAGCTCCTAGCCAAAAAAACGGTTTATGAAAATATTGCCTTTGCTTTGGAAGTGATTAATACACCCCAAAGGCAAATCAAGCCGATTGTTAAACAGGTTTTGAAAATTGTCGGTTTGGAAAATAAAATCAATTATTTTCCAAGACAATTATCGTCGGGCGAGGCGCAAAGAGTGGTCATCGCCAGATCGCTTGTCCATCGTCCCAAAATATTATTGGCCGACGAACCGACCGGCAATCTTGACCCCATTACCACGCGCGATATTATTGAACTTTTGACGAAAATCAACGAATTCGGCACGACAATTTTATTGGTAACCCATAATCGGGAAATAGTTAATTTCTTTAAAAAGAGAGTTATTACTTTGGATAGAGGCGTGGTTATCGGCGATCAGATAAGGGGCAGATACGTTATTTAAATGCCAATCGTTACAAATTTTGATATTTACGATGACAAATTTTTAAAAGTAATCGGGTAAGAATATTTTTTAACATAATATTTTATTATGCCGCAAAAAATAGAAGACGCAGACAAGATTTTAATATCCAAACAAAAATGGATAATTATCGGTTTATTGATTATTATTTTTAATCCTTTGCCGGCAGGATTGATTTACGGTTTTGCTTTATGGCGGGAGAAAAAATTTCAAGCCGAAGGGAAATTAATGATGATTTTTTCTTTGCTTTGGGGTGGAATTTCTTTGGCCTTGACTAAGCAATATTTGGGGTACTAAATTGATTTTTATTGAGTTAAAAAGGTTTTATATGGCCTCTTTTTTTTACCTCCTATACCAAATTGGTGCAGGGTTGACAATGTTAAACTTTGGGGATATACTTAAATATAGAGGAAAATAATAAATTAAATTTAATTTTATGAGGAAAGAAGGAATTAACAATTCACCTCAAAATTCAATTGAAGTAAAAATAGTAGAAGACGAAGAGCTTGTTTTGGGTATAAAAAATAAAATGGCGCAAGAAATTATAGCTCCCATTGAAGAAATTTATGATTTAAGGAAAAGAAAGGAAATTTTAGAAGAGATATTAAAAGAAACAGATGGTACCATAGAAAAAGAAATTAAAAATAATAAAACAGGAGATCCGGATTATCCATCCCTAGAGGCAAAGAAAATAGATAAAAAATTTGCTTTAGACATAGGAGCGGAAATTAAACGTACAATACCTGAGATTATAGATGTTATTAATACAATCCGAAATCCAAAAATTAAAAATGAAGTTTTAGAAAATATAATAAGCATGACAAAAGGAGAATTAGAAAGGGTAAAAAAAGAATTAGAAAAATTAGGAAAGTAACTTAGTATTGTTTTATGCGTATTAAAATTGATTTAGACGATTCCGTTAACCCTATTGTTTTTATCAGGCGAACCGGTTATGCGGAAATTAAAGATTTTAGAAGCGGCCAAACAAGTTATATTCGCAGATTGCGCGGCTATCATTATCCGCGTTTTCATATTTATATAGAAGATGGTTATTTTAATCTTCACTTGGATCAAAAGGCGCCCAGTTATGAAGGCACTTCGGCCCATAGTGGCGAATATGAAGGCAGAGTAGTAGAAGAAGAAGCAGAAAGAATAAAAGAATTTTTTTCTAAATTTTAGTTTTTTAAATTTTTAAGTTTTTAAATTTATGACTCAAAAAGAAATTTACAATTTAGCCATTAAAATGGGTATTGAAGCGGATTTGCGCGGTAAACCAATGGTTGATAAAATAATGAAAAGAATCAATCAAAAATACGAAGCAATGCCAAAGGATCAAAAAGAAGAATTTGATAAAGAAAGATTAACCAATCCGTATTCTGATTCGCGTATTTTAGTGGAGACAAAAAAACAAATCAAAAGAATTTTAGTCGGCGTTGATATGGAAGTAGGGGAGCTTTTATTGGCCGATAAATTAGGTAATATTGATTTGGTTTTAGCTCATCATCCGGAAGGCTGCGCCTTGGCCGGATTGGATGATGTAATGAAACTTCAAGCTGATGTTTTAAATCTTTACGGCGTGCCGATTAATATTGCTGAAAATTTGATTAACCTTCGAATAGAAGAGGTGAGTCGCGGAATTTCTCCGATTAATCACAATGAATCGGTGGACGCGGCAAAATTATTAAATATGGGATTTATGTGCGTTCACACTCCGTGTGATAATTTAGTGGCTGATTTTCTTAAGAAAAAGATAGAAAAAGAAAAACCTGAATTTGTGGAAGATTTGTTAAATTTATTAAAAAATATTCCTGAATATAAAGAAGCGATGAAAATTGGAGTTGGGCCGCGACTTTTTACCGGTAAACCGGAAAATCATTGCGGAAAAATTGCTTTAACAGAACTTACCGGCGGCACTGAAGGATCTACGCAAATTTATGAAAGATTGGCTCAGGCGGGTATTAGTACGGTTGTGGCCATGCATATGTCAGAAAAACATAGAGAAGAAGCCATTAAAGCTCATATTAACGTAGTCATCGCCGGCCACATTGCTTCTGATTCAGTGGGCTTGAATTTATTTTTAGACAAACTTGCCAAGCAAAAAATTGAAATAATTTCTTGCTCCGGATTAACCAGAATAAAAAGATAAAATTATCCACAGATAAAATTTTAACAAATTTTTATTTGTAGCGATTCGCATTAAATTTAATAATTAGTAATAATTTGTAATATTATGACAAAACTTCAACCATTGGGTAGTCGGTTAATTGTTCAGCCGATTGAAGTAAACGAAACAACCAAATCAGGCATTATTTTGCCAGATACGGCTGATAAAGAAAAACCCGTCAGGGGAAAGGTGATAGCAGTCGGCAAGGGCAAGATGTTAGAAAACGGCCAGCGTGAAATCATTGATGTAAAAGTCGGTGATGAAATTTTATTTGAAAAATACGGTACTGACGAATATAAAATAGACAAGGAAAAATTTTTGGTTGTTGACTACGAAAAAGTTGTCGCGTTAATTAAATAATTAATCAGCTTATTAGCTCGTAGCTTTTTAGCTTATTAGGACTAAGAAGCTAAAAAGCTAATTCCTAAAAACCTAATTTTATGGCAAAACAAATTTTATTTGACGAAAAGGCACGCGCTGCTATAAAGCGCGGAGTGGATCAATTGGCGGCAGCGGTCAAGGTAACTATGGGGCCGGTTGGTCGCAATGTTATTTTAGACAAAGGTTTTGGTTCTCCGATTATTACCAATGACGGCGTAACGGTGGCGAAAGAAATAGAGTTGGAAGATAAATACGAAAATGTCGGCGCGCAATTGCTTCAAGAAGTGGCGACAAAAACCAATGATATAGCCGGTGACGGAACAACCACCGCGGTTATTTTGGCTCAAGCCATTATTTCTGCCGGTTTAAAAAATGTGGCTGCCGGAGCCAATCCATTAGCCTTAAAGAGAGGTATTGATAAAGGCGTGGCAGTAGTGGTTAAAGAACTTAAAGAAAAAATATCTAAACCGGTTTCCACTAAAGCGGAAATTAAGCAAGTCGCTTCAATCTCAGCCAACAGTGAAGCGATCGGCAGTATTATTGCCGAAGCAATGGAAAAAGTCGGCAAGGACGGAGTTATTACGGTGGAAGAATCTCAATCTTTTAATATGGAATTGGAAGTAACTGAAGGAATGCAATTTGATCACGGTTATGTTTCTCCTTATATGATTACCAATCCGGAAAAAATGTCAGCTGAATATGATAATCCTTATATTTTAATCACTGAACGAAAAATTTCAGCCGTGAGCGAAATTTTACCGATCATGGAAAAAATCGCGCAATCAGGAAAAAAAGATTTAGTGGTCATTGCTGATGAAATTGAAGGCGAAGCTTTGGCAACTTTTGTGGTTAATAAATTAAGGGGAGCTTTTAATGTTTTAGCTGTTAAATCGCCCGGTTTTGGCGATCGCAAAAAAGAAACGCTCGGCGACATTGCAACTTTAACCGGTGGTAAAGTTATTACTGAAGATTTAGGTTTAAAATTGGAAAATGTAAATTTAAACGATCTCGGCAAGGCGAGAAAAGTTATTGCCAATAAAGAAGAAACCACTATCGTTAATGGCAAAGGAAAAGATGAGGCGATAAAAAATAGAATTGCCGGCATTAAAAGAGAATTGGAAAAAACAACTTCTGATTTTGATAAAGAAAAACTTCAAGAAAGATTGGCAAAATTATCCGGCGGCGTGGCGGTAATTAAAGTTGGAGCCGCGACTGAAACGGCAATGAAAGAAATTAAATTTAAAGTTGAAGACGCGGTTCATGCCACCAAAGCGGCTGTGGAAGAAGGAGTGGTTGTCGGCGGAGGATTGGCTTTATTAAGATGCTTGTCAATCGTAGATAAAATAAAACTTGAAGGCGACGAAATAATCGGACTGCAAATTTTAAAAAGAGCATTGGAAGAACCGATTCGCCAAATTGCCATTAATTCCGGCGAAGACGGCGCGGTGATTGCCCAAAAAGCCAAAGAAACCAAAGGCAATATGGGTTATAACGCAGCCACAAATAAATTTGAAGATTTGATTGAAGCGGGGATTGTTGATCCGGCCAAAGTGACTCGCACGGCTTTGCAAAATGCCGCTTCTATTGCCACTTTATTCTTAACTACTGAAGCTGTAATAACCGATAAACCTGTTAAAGAAGAATGCAAGCACGAACATGGAATGGGCGGCGGAATGCCGGGAATGGGAGGAATGGGCGGGGATTATTAATCTACAATATAAAATGAAAAGAAGAGGTTCGCGCCTCTTCTTCTCATTTTATTATAAATATGGTATAATTATAATAAGTAAATAATTTAATAAATTAAATAAAAATCATATGGACCAAAAAGAAACTTTAGAGAAAATTAAATCCGCGATTGAGACGACTAAAAACACCAGTTTTTTGAGCAAGTTTTTAGCCGCTATTTCTTATGTCGGCGTTTTTTGTTTTGTTCCTCTTGTGGTTAAAGTAAAAGACGAGGGCGTTAATATTCATGCTCGTCAAGGCATGGTTTTATTTTTAGCTGAAATTATTTTTACTTTAATTTGGGTTATTCCGTTTATTGGTTGGATAGTTGGTTTTATCGGTTGGATATTCTGCATTATTGTTTCATTGATCGGATTCATTCAATCTCTTTCCGGTCGTCTTTTTACCGCGCCTTTCATCCACTATTTTGCCGATAAGATTAAAATTATTTAATTTAAAAAGTTTTTAATATTTTTTAAAATAGCGAACCCTAAAGGGAACTCCTTTTGGGTTCACTAAGTTTGTTAATTTTTTTATTAAATTATATTTTTTATGATCAAAAAATTAGTTATACCTTTCAAAAATTTAACCATTAAAGACGTTCCCAGAGTTGGCGGTAAGAACGCTTCCTTGGGGGAAATGTATCAGAAATTAACGAAAGAGGGAATTAGAATACCAAATGGTTTTGCCACCACATCTGATGCTTATTGGTATTTTTTAGATGAATCTGGTCTTAAAAAAGAAATTAAAGAAATCTTAAAAGGCCTTGATGTAAAGGACATGAAAAATTTAATGACTCGCGGTAAAAAAATTCGCGAGTTAATTTTAAAATCAGAATTGTCTCAGGATTTAAAATCAGAGATAATTAAATTTTATAAAAAACTTTCCAAGGAATACGGCGTAGAAAATGTGGATGTGGCAGTCAGAAGTTCGGCTACGGCCGAAGATTTGCCCGGTGCTTCTTTTGCCGGCCAGCAAGAAACTTTTTTAAATATTCATGGCGAAAAAGAACTTTTAATAGCAGTACTTAAATGTATTGCTTCTCTTTTTACTGATCGGGCTATTGTTTATCGAACAGAACAAGGATTTGATCATCTTAATGTGGCTCTTTCAGTCGGGGTGCAAAAAATGATTCGCAGCGATTTGTCTTGCTCCGGAGTAATGTTTTCCTGTGATACGGAATCAGGTTTTGCCGATGTGACGGTTATAAATTCATCATGGGGATTGGGTGAAAATGTCGTTCAAGGAAAAGTCAGCCCGGATGAATTCATAGTTTATGAACCATTGAACAAAGGCCAATTTAAACCGATTGTCAGCAAGAAATTAGGCCTTAAAGAATGGACAATGATTTATGACAATAAAGGAAATAAATCGACCAAAAATTTGCGCACCGCTTTTGAAAAACAAAATAAATTTACTTTAACCGATGAAGAAGTTTTGGAGTTAGCACGCTATTCAGTTATTATTGAAGAACATTATAAACGGCCAATGGACATGGAGTGGGCGAAAGACGGTCATGATAAAAAATTATATGTTTTACAGGCAAGACCGGAAACAATTCAATCCAAAAGATCTCTTGATGTTTTAGAAGAATATGTTTTATCAGGAAAGGAAATAAATTCACGAACCTTAGCAAGAGGTAAAAAAATTTCGGCCCAAGGCCGATCCGCCTCGGGCGGAAGTGTTTTGACAACCGGCGTGGCTATTGGCAATAGAATCGGAGGGGGAGAAGCCAATATTATTAAAACAGCAAAAGATATCAGTAAATTTAAACCCGGGCAAGTTTTGGTTACTGAAATGACAGATCCTGATTGGGTGCCGATTATGAAAATCGCCAAAGCCATTGTTACTGACGCCGGCGGCAGAGTTTGCCATGCGGCAATTGTTTCGCGCGAATTGGGAATTCCTTGCGTGGTTGGCACAGGCAACGCCACTCAAAAAATTCATCAAGGACAAAAAATAACCGTGTCTTGTTCCGAAGGAGAGCAGGGTTTTGTTTATAACGGTTTATTGCCTTTCAAAATTAAAAAGACAGTGATTAAGGGTTTGAAAAGACCGAAGACAAAAATTATGATGAATGTCGGCGATCCGGAACAGGCATTTGCTTTCGGCTTAATTCCTAATGACGGCGTTGGTTTGGCTCGGGAAGAATTCATTATTAATGATTATATTAAAATTCATCCCTTGGCGCTTATTCATTATTCAAAAATATCCGCCCAAGGCGGACCAGCTTCGGGCTGGAAAGATGTCAAAAAAATAAAAAGTCAGATTGATAAAATTACTATTGGTTATTCGGATAAAGTTAAATTTTATGTTGATAAATTGGCCGAAGGCATTGCTCATATCGGCGCCGCGTTTTATCCAAAAGACGTAATTGTCAGATTCTCGGATTTTAAAACCAATGAATATGCGAATTTGGTCGGCGGTTCTTTATTTGAACCGACGGAAGCAAATCCAATGATCGGCTGGCGGGGAGCTTCGCGCTATTATGGAGAAAAATTCAAACCGGCCTTTGAATTGGAATGCCAAGCGATTAAAAAAGTTCGCGAAGTGATGGGATTGGATAATGTGATTGTAATGGTGCCGTTTTGCCGAACAGTCAAAGAAGGGGAAGATGTGTTAAAAATTATTGACCAATACGGTTTGCGCAAAAATAAAAAAGGCATTAAGCCTTTGAAGGTTTATGTGATGTGCGAAATTCCTTCCAATGTTATTTTGGGAGAAGAATTCGCCAAAATTTTTGACGGTTTTTCAATTGGCTCCAATGATTTGACTCAATTGACTTTGGGATTAGACAGAGATTCGGCTTTGGTGGCGCATTTATTTGACGAAAGAAATGAAGCGGTAAAAAGATTGGTCAAAAAAATTATTGAAATTGCCCATCAATATAAGAGAAAAGTCGGAATTTGCGGTCAAGCGCCGAGTGATTTTCCTGATTTTGCCGAATTTTTGGTTAAAGAAGGAATTGACTCTATCTCTTTAAATCCGGACACGGTAGTTAAAACCACTATGGATATTTTAAAGACAGAGAAAAAAATAAAATAAAAATAATAATGAATTTTAAAAAACCAAAAATAGTTTTTGTTTTAAGCGGCGGGGGAGCAAGAGGACTCGCGCATTTGGGTTTTTTAAAAGTTTTGGAAAAAGAAGGGATTAAACCGGATGCAATAATCGGAGTGAGTATGGG
>JAQUOF010000025.1 GCA_028717225.1 Patescibacteria group bacterium | reverse complement strand
TTGGTCCAGGAATTATTTGAAAAAGAATTAAGCTAGAAATTTTTTAATCAAAACTTGAGCTTGATTGATTTTTTTTATCCATTTTATGCGTTCATCCCGTTTGAACCAGGTAATTTGACGCTTGGCATAATGCCGGGTGTTTTTTTTAATTAAATCTGCAGCTTCAATAAGACTTATCTCGCCTTGCAGATAAGAAATAATTTCTTTATAGCCGATGCCGCTAAAAGCCGGCAAATTAACAGGGCCCACCTTTTCCGCCAGCTGGCGGATACGGCGAGGCAGGTATTTTTTCATTAATTTTTTAACTTCATTTATTAATCCTGATTTTATCATTTTATCAACACGTTGATTGATTCTTTGATATAGAATTGGGCGGGGCTGGTTAATGCCTATTAAAAGAGTTTTAAAAAGCGGTTCTCCTTTTTGGCGCATTTGAGAAAACGGTTTTTTTGTTTTTAAACATACTTCCAAGGCGCGAATAACGCGGCGAAGATTTTCTTTTTGGATGAATTTTTTCGCTTTAGGATCTAATTTGATTAATTTTTTCCAAAGATAATCAGGTCCATATTTGGCGGCCATTTTTTCCAGTTTGCTTCTTAATTTTTTGTCAGGTGCGATGGCCGGAATATCAAAATTATCCACCAGAGAACTGATATATAAACCGGTTCCGCCGACTAAAAATGGAGTTTTATTTCTTTTTTGAATATCATCAATAATTTCTATCGCTTTTTGTTTGAATTGCGCTACGGTGAATTCTTGATTTGGCCGCACGACATCAATCATATAATGCGGGATTCCATTTATAATATATCTGTTTCTTATTTTCGGCATTGCTTTGGCGGTTCCAATATCCATTCCTTTATAAATTGTTCGGCTGTCAGCGCAAATAATTTCTCCCTTAAATTTTTTTGCCAATTTTAAGGCTATATCAGTTTTGCCTGAAGCGGTTGGACCTAAAATAACAATGAGTTTTTTACGATTTGACATAACAAATACTTCATTTATACTTAAAGGATCAGCTAAAATTATGAATATTTTTATAAAAACATTACTTGGCGAAACTCACCCTCTTAATTTATTGTTTTATCTATTGCTTTGTGCCGGCCCGACCTTATTATGGTTCTTTTTTTGTTTAAGATTTGATCGCCGACAGCCGGAACCAAAGCGCGAGATTTTTAAATTTTTCAGTTTAGGAGCGATTATTACCATTCCATTGATTTTTATCGCCGGACCGATAACTAACTGGATAGAACAAAATTTATTTTTGAATTCAATTTTAATAATTTTTATTTTATCTTTTTTGGTTGACGGCCTGATTGAAGAATTGGCAAAATACGTTTTATTGAATTGGAGTCTTTATCGTTGCCGTTATTTTGACGAGATAAAAGACGGTTTTGTTTACGGCATGAGTCTCAGTCTGGGTTTGGCATTTACGGAAAATATTCTTTATGCTCTTTTTTCCAAAGATTTAGCCAATGGGTCCATGATTCTATTATTCAGGGGTTTCACCACCACTTTTATGCATTATTTATCCGGAGGAATTATCGGTTATCATTTGGCAATGGCTAAATTTTATAAAAGCAATATAATGACGCAAAGAATATTTAAGTTCAGGGGTTTGATTTTAGCCATTTTACTCCACGGATTATACAATAGTATTATCAGATTTAATTTTATGTGGGGTTTTATACCTCTGGCGATTATTCTCTGGATTATATATTTTATTATTGTTTACGAAATGAAAGCAACTGAAAACAACCTTCTAGGCCCCACGAAGCCACTTGAGTAATTTTTACATTATAGAAATTGCCAATTTTTATTGGTAATTTTTTTTGTCCAAATTTAACCAGTATGTGTTTAAAAGTGTCGGTTACACCGTAAAGATTATTTTTTTTATCATAACCGATTATCAGCACTTCTATAATTTTTCCGATATATTTTTCATTATTTTTCAAAGCAGTTTTTTTCAGAATTTCATTTAAAATTTCTTCGCGTTGTTTTTTTTCTTCTTTGGGCACATTATCTTTAAAAGTTTTGGCCGCCAAGGTTTGAGGGCGAGGGGAGTATTGGGCAAGATAGGCCATATCAAATTTAATAGAACGCATCAATTTAGCCGTATCGTTAAATTGATTTTTTGTTTCACCCGGGAAACCGACGATAATGTCAGTGGAAATGCTGAGATTTTGTATTTTTTTGCGAAGTTTTTTAATCAGATTTTTATAATAAGATACGGTATAATGCCGATTCATTTTTTTAAGTATTTGGTCATTGCCGGCTTGAATTGGCAAGTGCATATATGGTCCGACTTTTTTGCATTCGGCAATGGTATTGATAAGTTCATCAGTTAAATCTTTGGGATGATTGGTGATAAATCTTAACCAAAATTTACCCTGCAAATTATCCACCATTTTCAGAAGTTGGGAAAAATTAACATCATCTTTTTGATATGAATTGACGTTTTGACCCAACAAAATTATTTCTTTATAACCGTCTTTCAATAATTTTTTTATTTCAGCAATAATGATTTTTGGAGATCTGGAGATTTCTCGGCCTCGGGTGTAGGGGACGACGCAATAAGCGCAAAAGTTGTTGCAACCGGTCATAATCGGCACATAGGCGGTAATAGGCGAAGAAATAGCGGGTAAAATGGATAAATAGTCATCAGTTTGTTTATTTTGTTGTTTGGTTAAAAATTTTGTTAATTTAGGTAAATCTTTTATATCAAATATCAAGTCAAACCATTTTTTAAATTTATTTTTATCTTTTAAGAGAACGCAGCCGGTTAAAATGATTTTAAGATTAGGATTCTGCTTTTTAATCCGATTAAAATTTTTAATCATCCCGTAAACTCGGTCTACTGCTTTTTGGCGGACTGAGCACATATTAACAATAATCAAATCCGCCTCATTAATTTTTGAGGTTTCTTTATATCCGATATTTTCCAAAACCGTGGCGATTCTTTCTGAATCGCTCTTATTCATCTGGCATCCGAACGTGATGAGGTGATATTTCATATGCATTAATTTAATAAATTAACGAGTCAACGAATTAACGAATTTTTTACTCGTTAACTTGCCAAACTCGTTAATTCTCTTGCTTTAATTATTTTTTACTGTTAATTTTTTCTTTTATCTCTTTGAAGAATTCTTCTTTGCTAATTTCTCTTGTATCTTTACTACCCCTATCTCGAATTATTAGTTTATCTGAGACAGCTTCTTTATCACCAATTACTAACATGTATGGAACTTTTTCGTTGGCCGCTTTTCTTATTTTGTTGCCAACGGTTTCATTACTGATATCTAACTCAACTCTAATATTTTCCTTCTTAAATTCACTTGCCAATTTTTGTACAAATTCAATATGTTTTTCGTTGACTAAAACTAATTTTACTTGTACTGGTGACAGCCAGACAGGAAAAGCACCGGCATAATGTTCTATTAAAGTGCCCACAAATCTTTCCATTGAACCCAAGACAGTGTGATGTAACATAATAGGAGTTTTTTCTTTGCCGTCTTTATCAATATAAGTCATTTGGAAGCGACTTGGCAGGTTCATGTCCAGTTGAATAGTAGTTCCTTGCCATTCTCGTCCCAGAGAATCAACGGCTTTCATATCCACTGCCGGTCCGTAAAATTTGGCGCCGCCAATATCTTTTTGAAATTTAATTTTTCTTTTGACTAATATCTCTTCCAAAATTTTTTCGGCAAATTTCCAAATGTGTTCATTCTGAATATATTTGTCGGTAATTTTTGGATCGCGAACCGATAAATAGACGTTTAATTTATCAAAACCAAAGACTTTATTAATATCAAGGGCAAAATCAATAATTTTGTTAATTTCATCAACAAATTGATCTTCACGGCAAAAAACATGAGCATCATCTTGGGTAAAACCGCGCACTCTCAACATTCCGTGTAAAACTCCAGATCTTTCAAAACGATAAACGCTTCCCAATTCACAAAATCTTAGAGGCAGATCTCGATAACTTCTTAATTGCGATTTATATATCCGGACATGAAACGGACAACTCATTGGTTTAACATAATATTTTGTTTTTTCTATTTCGTCCTTCTCAGCCATTAACATTGGAGGATACATCCCTTCTTGAAAATTTTCTAAATGGCCGGAGGTTTGCCAAAGATTACTTAAGCCAATATGAGGGGTATAAACGTATTGATAGCCGCGTTGATAATGTTCTCGCCGCCAATATAACTCAATTTGTTCGCGGACAATTGAAAGTTTGGGGTGCCAAAGCACTAATCCCGGACCAACATAATCATCAATACTGAATAAATCTAATTCTTTGCCTAATTTTCGATGATCTCTTTTTTCCGCTTCTTCCTGAAGTTTTAAATAATCGCTTAATTCTTGCTGATTTTCAAAAGCCACTCCGTAAATGCGCTGAAGCATTTTATTTTTTTCGTCGCCGCGCCAATAAGCGCCGGCTATTTTAGTTAATTTAAAAGCGCCTAAACTTTGAGTTGAACTAATGTGTGGACCGCGGCATAAATCAACAAAACGGCCGAGCGTATAAATACTGACCTTATTATTGGAGAGTTCTTTTATTTCCGTTTGCTTATTAACATCCGTAGTGCCGAATTTTTTAATATCATTTAATAATTCTATTTTATAAGGCTGGTCTGCTTTTTGAAATAAGCCAATAGCTTCATTAATATCAAGTTCTTGGCAGACAAATTTTATATTTTTTTTAAGGATTTGTCTGGCCATTTTGTCTATTTTTGGGAGATCTTCCGGAGTGAGAGAGCGAGGCAAATCAAAATCATAATAAAAGCCATTTTCTACGGTCGGGCCGACGCCGAATTTTGCATTGGGAAATAATTCCAAAACTGCCGCGGCAATTAAATGCGCGGTAGAATGACGGATAATTTCTATTTTATTTTCTGCCATAATTTTTTAAATTTTAAAATGAAGTGAATAAAATTTAATTAAAATTTTGAGCACCGAGCACTCAGTATGATTTACAAGATTTCTCTCGAATTACTCATTAAAATAATTATACTGAATTTATTTTAAATAAACTACGCTGAGTGCTCGGTAACGATTTTGTAGCTGCTCAAACTTCGTCTTGCAGACTCGTTTTTGCAGACAAAATCAGCTATTTAGTAATTTTTATATTAATTTTATCCAGAGAGGTTGGCGCTTTTTTCAAGAAAGGCGGCCAAAATTTTACTTGAACTTTTTTGATTAAAATATCTCCGTCTTTCAGAGAAGAAAAATAATTTTTGATTTCAGTGGAATTTAATCCCCTAAGATGGCTTTTTTCCAAGATTTGATTTTCTGAATTAATAACCATGGATCCGCGCATCTGAATTTGAATATCGGCTGTTTGTTTATTTATATCGTAATTAAGCAAGCGATAAGACAAACTTGTTGGCTCGTATGATAAAAATTCTTTTCCTTGAGGAATTTTCGCTTTTAAGGCATTTAGGGCGATTTCCAAAACTTTTTTTTCATCAAAAGCCGCCGCTCCTATTTTAATTTTTTCAGAAACCGTGAATTCAGTTTTTTCTTCATTGGGTTTGGCATCGCAAGATTCTTCCAAAGTGGTTGATTTAGTGATAATTTTAAAGTTAGATTGAGAAACTTGACTTTCTATTTCTGTAAGCCCTTTTGTGGAAAGCTTGTCGCTTAAATCTTTTTTTAAACCATCAATATCAGAAGCCATTATTATGCCGGCTTTTTTTAATCCGCCAGTCATTGGTTTTTCACTTACAACCGAGATTTTTTTTATCAGATCAGTGCTCTTTAAATTGGGAACAGTGAATGTAGACGGTCCGATTTCATAAGCCGCGCCCATCTTGTCAGCTCGTACTATGGCTTTTATTTTGCCTTTAGCCGGAATATAAGTTTGTTTTTCCAATCTGAATACTAAACCATCCGGAGACAAAAAGCGAGTCGTGGCGATAAAATTTACTGATGAAGCGGTATTATTGGTAATAATCACTTCTCCTTCGGCAAAATCTTCGGCTGAGACCGTAGATTTGGGCTGGCCTTTTTCTTCTGCTTCTTGGGTATTTTCCAGAATTGTCGCCTGAATAGAATCTGAATTAGGAGAAATATTAGGTTGGGCTTTTAAGGTCATATCAAGGTCAACTTCTTCGGGTTCGGGCGTAAGCGTGATTGAAACGCCATAGGAAGCGACAAATAATCCCCAAATTAAACCAACAATCATTAAAGCTACTAAAATGAAAAATATATAGCTGATTTTTTGTTGAGGAGAGATGAAAATTGTTGGCATATAAAAATTTTATTTTAACATTTTAGCATTATAGCATTTTAACATGCCGCTTTGAGTGAGTGAGGAATGTTAGAATGTTACAATGTTATTATGATATCATGATTTTACGATTTAAGCAATAACTCGTCCAATTTATTTTTGTTTATTTCTTTAACTTTCTCGGCGATTAATTTTGGCACTCCGTCTTTATCGGAAACGCGACCGGTAACTGAAACTATTTTATTTTCCTGCCATAGATTGGGATTTTCTTTATATAGATTTGGAAAAACAATAACTTCTATTTCACCGGTATGATCTTCCATTTTTACGAAAAGCATCATTTCTTTTTTGGCCGTAATGATTTTTTTAATTTTACCGACCAAGCCGATAATTTTAACGCTTGAATTATTGCTTATTTTCCCAATCGGAATTGAATATTTTTTTAAAATTTCGCTGTATTCCTGCAATGGATGTTCGGAAATAAATAATCCCAATAATTCTCTTTCCCAAAGAAGTTTTTGCTGATGTTCGGTCGGCGGTACAATTTGAAGTTTTAAACCCATTGTTTGTCCGACTGATGTCGTGCCGAATAAATTAGATTGGCCGTTTTCTTTGTCTTTTTGATTTTGTTTGGCGAATTCCAATATATTTTCCACATTGCCAAGAAGCTGGCCGCGTTCGCCGAAATAATCCATTGCTCCGCTTTTTATTAAACTTTCTATGGATTTTTTATTCAAATCTTTTGTCTGAACGCGATTTAAAAAATCTTCCAGATTTTGATACGCGCCATTTTCTTTGCGTTGTTCAATGATTGTTCTCACTATTCCGGTGCCGATATTTTTAACCGCCAAAAGTCCGAATCTGATTTTATTTTTATCAGTGACCGTAAAATTTTCAAAACTTTCATTAACATCCGGCGGCAGAATTTCAATTTTCATTTTTTTTGCGTCTTCCACCAGAATGGAAATTCTGTCAGTATCGTTTTGATCTGAAGTAAGCAAAGCGGCCATAAATTCGGTCGGGTAGTTGGCTTTTAAATAAGCGGTTTGATAGGCGATAACGGCATAACAAGTGGCATGAGCCAAGTTGAATCCATATCCGGCAAAAGGTTCTATGAAAGCGAAAATATTTTCCGCCGTTTCTTTGGGAATTTTATTTTTTATGCATCCGCTGATGAATTTTTCTTTTTGTTCTTTAAGCAAAGCGGGAATTTTTTTACCGACCGCTTTTCTTAAAACATCAGCTTCTGATAAAGTGAAACCTGCCAAATCGCGGGCAATTTGTAATAATTGTTCCTGATATACGGCTACGCCATAAGTTTTTGCCAAAATGGGTTCCAATTTCGGATGCAAATAAGAAATGGTTTTCAGACCGTTTTTTCCGGCAATATAATCAGGAATAAGTTCCATTGGTCCGGGGCGATAGAGAGCCACCATGGCAATAATATCTTTTAAATCAGTCGGTTTGAGTTGTTTTAAATAACGCCGCATTCCGTCGCTTTCCAACTGAAAGACACCGGTGCATTCTCCTTTTTTGAATAAAGAAAATGTTTTTTTATCATCAACGGGAATTTTATTAATATCAATTTCTTTCTGGTGTATTTTTTTAATAATTTTAAGAGCAGTTTCAATAACAGTTAAATTTCTCAGGCCCAAAAAATCAATTTTCAACAATCCAAGATTTTCAATGGCATGCATTTCATATTGAGAAATGACTGTTTTCTCGTCGCCGGAAATATCATATTGAACCGGAAGATAATGATCCAATGGTTTGGGCGTGACTACAACGCCGCAGGCATGTTTTGAAGCATGGCGGCAGACACCTTCCAATTTTATGGCAATGTCAATAATTTTTTTGGCATCAACATTACTGGTGTAAAAAGATTTTAAATCGCTGGCCTTGTCTAAAGCGTCTTTAAGATTGGTTCCAAAAGGAATCATTTTGGCCAATTGATCGCAAAAAGAATAAGGAATATCCAAAACTCGGCCTACGTCTCTAATGCCGGCCCGAGCCGCCATGGTTCCAAAAGTAATAATTTGAGCAACATGATCGTGTCCGTATTTTTCTTCAACATAATGGATGACCTCATCGCGTCGCGTATCGGCAAAATCCAAATCAATATCAGGCATGACAATACGATCAGGATTAAGAAAACGTTCAAAAATAAGTTCGTATTTTATGGGATCAACATCAGTGATGTTTAAAATATAAGAAATAATTGAACCGGGCGCGCTGCCTCGTCCGGGACCGACGATTATTTTATTTTCTTTGGCCCAATTGACAAAATCTTGAACGATTAAAAAATAAGAAGCAAAACCGGTTTTTTCAATAATGGAAAGTTCGTAATTAAATCTCTCCAAAATACTTTTGTCAGGATTGGGATAATGATGAGCCATTCTTTCTTGGCATAATTTTTCCAGATATTGATTGGCGGTTTTCCCTTCAGGAAGAGGGAAGTGGGGGAGCTGGATTTTTCCTAATTCAATTTCCACATTGCACGCTTGGACAATTTTTTCCGTATTTTCCACGGCTCCGGGATAATCTTTAAAATCTTCAATCATTTTTTCCGGCGAACGAAAAGAAAAATCATCAAAAAGCATAGAAAGCCGATTTTGATCGGATTTTTTCTTTTTAGTTTGAATGCAAAGCAAAATATCTTGAATTTCCGCGTCCTCAGATTTTACGTAATGCACATCATTTGTCGCCACCAGCGGAACATCATATTTTTGCGATAATTTTAAAAGAGTTTTATTGACTTTTTCCTGTTCCGGACTATTGGGATGGTTTTGAACCTCCAAATAAAAATCTTCCGGCCCGAAAATTTCTTTGTATTTTAAAATAATTTGCTCGGCTTTTTCCAGTTGATTATTAAGAATTGATTGAGGAATTTCTCCTTGAAGACAGGCGGTTAAAGCGATAAGTCCGGATGAATATTTGGCTAATGTTTCGTAGTCAATTCGCGGTTTATAATAAAAGCCCTCCAAGTGGGCAATGGTTGTCAGTTTGATTAAATTTTTATATCCTTCCTGATTTTTTGCCAAGAGAACCAGATGATATGGTTTCTCGTCTATTCTTGATTTTTTATCCAATCGGCTGTGCGGGGCGACATAAGCTTCTACGCCGATAATCGGTTTAAGTCCGGCTTTTTTAGCTTTTTGATAAAATTCAATAATTCCATACATTACCCCGTGATCAGTAAGCGCCAAGGCAGTCATTTCATATTTTTTCGCCTCGGCGATCAAATCGTCAATTTTAGGCAAACCGTCCAGCAGCGAATAATGACTATGAATATGCAAATGAGAAAACATAATTTTTTTATAGTTTATAGTTTTTAGTTGATAGTTATGGTTATTCAGTCATTAGTTAAAAACCAAAAACTATTTTTAATTATCTTTATTTTCTTTGTTTTCGTTATTTTCTTTTTCTTCTTTTTTTGCTTTAACAAAAGAAAATATTTCTTTTAAACCCTGAGTTACCAAGCCCATAAAAGCGATTGAGGTTACTTTTTCTTTTATTTTATCCATGGTATCTTCGGCTTTTTTGGAGACATTTAAAAAACGGCCGGCGGCTTTGGCGATTCTTATGGCAATAACCACTCCGATAATGCCCAAAAGGATATATAAAAAGGCTATAAAAATAACAGCGACGCTGGTGGTGATATAGAAAAGATTTTGACTGGCCATATGATTTTTTTGATTATTATTTTATTAAAATAAATGTTCTAGACCTGTCTTAATTTTAGCCTTTAAATGGAAATTTTGCAACCCCCATTGC
>JAQUOF010000024.1 GCA_028717225.1 Patescibacteria group bacterium | reverse complement strand
TCACCACCACCAAAGACAAAAACGCGCCAATCATTTCGCAAATCAGAACCTCAATCGCTTTGTCATCAAGAGGCGATGAAGTCCAAACCATTATCACCTGGAACACCGACGAACCTTCAACTTCGCAAATTGAATACCAGATTGGTTTTGCCAATGACGCCCCGATCGTCCAAATGACTAAAGACATCAGCTTGAGGCAAGAACACTTGATGGTTATCACTTCCTTCAATCCCGGCTCTATTTACAGATTCAGAGTTATCTCCGAGGATTCTTCGGGCAACAAAACTCAATCAACCACCAATACTTTACTGACTCCTCAAAAGAGATTGACCGTAACCGAATTAATTTTCCAAAATTTCCAACAGACCTTCGGATGGATGAAGAACCTGGGCGTGAAATTCTAGAATAAATAGTTATCCACATAGAAAATTATTATAAATAATGTTATAGTAATAATATAAGTTCAAAAAAATTAAATCTATGATTGATTCTAAACATGTTATTCTTGTTGTTGAAGACGAACCATCTATTCTTGATGCGATTGTTATTAAATTGACTCGTAAAGGATTTGTCGTACTTGAAGCAAAAAACGGTCAGGAAGGACTTGATATTGCATTGCAAAAACATCCGGATTTAATTTTACTTGATATTATCATGCCCATAATGGACGGTTTGACGGTGATTAAAAAATTAAAAGAAGATGAATGGGGGAAAACCGTACCCGTACTTTTATTGACTAATTTAAGTGATTCGGAATCTATATCTGAATCAGCAAAAGTTGATCGTTCTGATTTTCTCATAAAAAGTGATTGGACACTTGAAGAGGTAACAACAAAAATAAATCAAAAATTAAATATTATATAAAATAGGATAATTTTTTAAATAATAAAATATGGAGCCAATTATTGAAGTAGAGAATCTAACGGTTGTCTATAACTTAGGCAAGACGAATGAATTTACCGCTTTAGCCAATAATAGTTTATCTATTTATAAAGGAGAATATATTATAATATTTGGTCCTTCGGGTTGCGGTAAATCAACTCTTTTATACAGTATGGCCGGTCTTCAAAAACCGACGAATGGAAAAATTAAAGTGGCCAATAGAATACTTTCAGAATTATCTCCAAAAGAATTAGTTAAATTTCATCAAGATGTGACTGGAATGATCTTCCAGGCTTATTATTTAATTCCTTCTTTATCCGTTTTGGATAATGTTTGTTTATCTTTGATTTTTAAAAATATTAAAGTAAAAGAAAGATCTCAGAGAGCTAAAGAACTTCTAAAACAGTTTGGCATTGAACAATGTACTTATCGTTTGCCTTTAAGCTTGTCTGGTGGTCAACAACAAAGAGTGGCTATTGTCAGAGCGTTGATGACTGATCCGCCGATAATTTTTGCCGACGAACCGGTTGGAAATCTTGATTCAAAATCCGCGGAAGTTACTATGGAATTGTTGGACGAATTAAACAAGAAATATAATAAAACTATTATTTTGGTTACCCATGATCCGAGTTATCTTTCTAAAGCTGATAGAATTTTTCACATGAGAGATGGACGCATTGAAAGAGTGGCAGTGAATGAATCAGGCAAAAAAATAGCTCCTATGTCAAAAGAATCACCCGTCTCGGATATTTTATCTTCTTTGGCTCAGCGATATCCGACATCTTCGGAAATTGAATTAAAGAGCAAGGCCTTGGTGAATTGGCTGGTTACTGTTTTAGATGAACCGAGAATAGCCAGAATAGAAGAAATAATTAAGAAAAGAATAAAAGGCGAGTATACGCAGGATACATTGCATGAAAATTTAAATTTATCATTTGAAAAAGGCGGAGCCGGACTTTATGCTCAAAGAGCAACTGAATTTACAAAAAAAATAGAATTTGTTTTAATGGAAGCGGGTAATTTGCATAAAACAATTAAACCGACTGTCTCTATGACTGAAGACGATTTAAAAGCCGTGGAAATAAGAAAAACATTATTGGATCGATATCATGGAGAGCTCACTTTGGATCAAATTAACAGATTGGACAGATTTATAAGACTTAGAATAGAAAATATGATTAATAGAGCGCAGTTCTTAAAATATCTTGATTTGCCGTTTAAGGCAGGAGGAGTCGGATTAAATCACAGAACCGCTCATAATTTTACCAATTTAATTGAAATTATTTTAATTAATATTTAAATCATTCTATGAGATTTGCTGACCTATTATCTTTATCCTCAAGAAATTATCGGACAAAACTGGGCCGGACTTTAATCACTATTTTAGGTATCGGTGTCGGTGTGGGAACGATTGTTTTGCTTGTTTCTTTCGGTTATGGTCTTCAAAATTTATTAATGGCGCAAATTTCAACTTCTGAAAGTTTGCGCACTATTGATATTTATTCTCCTGATGCGGAAACTATTTTTTTGGATAATTCATTAATTGATAAAATGTCCAAATTGGAAAATGTTACAGAGGTCAGTCCTATTGCTAATTTTATGGGACAAGCCGCTCTTTCTGATTTAAACGCCAATGTTACGATTTATGGCATTAAGCCATTATTTTTTACATTAGAAGGCATTAAACCACCGGTGGGACAATTGCCTCAAAACAGCAAAGAAGTGGTTTGTTCTACTGCTTTTGTTAAACTTTTTAATTTAACACCTGAACAAATAATAAATAAAACCGTAGATGTAAATATTTTTCAAGAAACAGCAAGCGCTGATCAGGAATTACCGGCGGTTGCGGAATATCAGGAAAAGGGCTTTAAAATAGTCGGCGTGATTGAAGACGAAACCGTTCCCACTGTTTATCTTTTTTTAGATGACATTAAAGACGTGCCTATAGTTAATTATCAGCAATTAAAAGTCATGGTCAGTAAAACTGATTTTGTAGAAACAGTCAGACAACAAGCGGTTGATTTCGGTTATCTTACTTCTTCTTTAAGCGATACGGTAAGCGAAGCCAATAAGATTTTCAAAACCATTCAAATTATGTTGGCAATTTTCGGTATGGCTGCCTTGCTCGTAGCCGCCATTGGTATGTTTAACACAATGACTATTACATTATTGGAGCGAACCAATGAAATTGGAGTAATGAAAGCTATTGGCGCTTCCAATAGGGAAATTTCCGCTCTTTTCTTACTTGAAGCGACTATAATGGGTTTCTTGGGAAGTATAGCCGGTTTATTAATGGGTTGGTTAAGCGGAAAAATTTTAAATTTTGTTCTTCATATAATGGCCATGGCTTACAGCGCTCAAAGTGTTAATGTTTTCTATATTCCGGTTTGGTTTATGTTTACGGTAATTATTTCAACTACGATTGTCGGTTTTTCAACCGCCATATATCCGGCCCAGAGAGCGGGGAAATATGATCCTTTGGAAGCCTTAAGATACAAATAAGTTTTTTATACTTTACAGAGTGGTGGGTTTTAATTTACTACTCTGTGGATAACTGTTTTGACAAATTTAATAATTATAGTTATATTTAATACATTGCTGCAGACAGTAGGTTCCGCCAGTTGGCGGATTAATATCCTACCGAGGCAAAAATTCAGTACGCCAGTTGGCGAATGAAGTTAGTCTGCAGTGAAATGCAGATTTTTAATTTATAAATTAGCATTATTATGGCAAAAACTCGTCAACAAAAAGAATTATCTCTCAAACAGCTTCAAGAAGCGATGTCAGAGATGAAATCTTTAATTTTTATCAATTATTGCGGTTTGAAAATTAAAGATATCATTGAATTGAGAAGTTTATTAAAGAGCAATAAATTCAAATATTTGGTTACTAAAAAAACTCTTTTAAAATTAGCTTTAAAAAAGTTTGGATTGGAAAATATCAATTTGGATCAAGTTCAAGGAGGAACTGGTTTGATTTTCGGTTATGACAACGAAGTTGGTCCGGCTAAAATAATAACCGCTTTCAATAAGAAAAATAAACAATTAAGCATTCAGGGCGGAATTTACAATAAAGAGCTTGTCAGTTTGGATGAGATTAAAATTTTAGCCACATTGCCGTCCAGAAATCAATTGTTGTCTCAATTGTTGGGCACCATTAAAGCCCCGATATCAAGTTTGGTTTATACATTAAAGGGCAATACGAAAAATTTTGTGTATCTTTTAAGCGTTATCAAAAAATAAATAATTAACTTTAATTTTTAAAATTATGACAGAAGAAATTATTGAAGTTCCGGCTAAATTTAAAGATTTAGTTGAAACCATCGAAAAAATGAATTTGGTTGAATTGTCCGAATTGGTGAAAGTTTTAGAAAAAAAATTCGGCGTTTCGTCTCAAGCCCCTGTTGCCGTGGCCGCCGGTGCGGTTGCCGCAGCTGATGCTGGCGAAGAGAAAGAAGAACAAACCACTTTCAATGTTGAAATTACCGATTCAGGTAGCAACAAAATCAGTGTTATTAAAGCTATCCGGGAAATTACTTCACTCGGCTTAAAAGAAGCCAAGGACATGGTTGACGCCGCGCCTAAAGTTGTTAAAGAAGGAGTAGGCAAGGAAGAAGCTGCAACTATGAAGAAAAAATTAGAAGAAGCCGGAGCAAAGGTAACTTTGAAATAAAGAGTTTTCCTTCTCAATGAAAAAACTGCCGATTTATCAGCAGTTTTTTCATTATTATTATTATTATTATTATTTAATAAATTATTTTATCGGCAATTCGTAAATCTTTGTTCCGTTTAATAACCACGCTTTATCTTCCGCCTTGCTGATGATAAAATCTTTTAAGTCGTCAAATTTATCGCTTGTAAATTGTTTTACCAGTTTGCCGTCTTTGGAGAGAATAATCAAACGTTTGGTTGCGCCGTCCAAGAGATATAAATATTTTGTGTCAGCATTGGCAAAAATTTTTGTTTTTTCATTTTCCATGGAAAGCGCGGGTTTGATTTCATCCAAATTAAATTCCACCTGTTTATTCTTGTAAAACTTGAATATTTGACCGGTCTTTTTTGCGACATAAATTGAACTATCAATCGTCATGGCTACAGCATCAGAGATGGTAATATTTTGATCTTGGATCCAAGATTCTTCCTTGGCAAAACCATCAAGAGTTTTGGAATATTTATAAATTTGATTTGATTCCGGATCAAGGGTGTAAAGTTTATTGTTAAATACGCCTAAATCCTGAATTTTTGACAAATGATTTATTTCTAATTTTAAGGAAGAAAGTTTTTTGTCAATTGCGTTAAAAGTGGCAATGGCCTGACTCTTGTCCCAGCCGATTAAAACATCATTATCCAAAGGAATAAATCTTTTCAAAAGACCGGTATTTACCGAAGTATTATTGACCAGTTGGGTCTCTTTTTTATTATAATCAAACGAATAAATGTAATTATTTGAAGAATTAAGAATATAAAAATTATTTCCCAAATTAGTCATGCTGTCGGCTTGAATATCTTTATTTATTTGAGTTAAATCGGTTAAAAGCAGGGGATTATCAATAACGGCCAATTGATATAAAGAGTTAAGTTTTTCTGCATATTTATTGCGATAAGAATTATAAATATCTTTTTGTTCCTGGGTTTTCTGCGGCAATTTTTTTATCAATTCATTCATTTCGTCCAAGATTTTATTAATCGTTTCTTTGTTTTTGTAAACTTCAGCTACGGCCAAATCTGATTCTTTGGTTTTTAATGCCTCAATTGTTTGATCTTGCTGTTTAACCTTGCTAACGGTAATTTCTTTTTTGCCAATAGTGAACAAGCTGCCGATAAAGAGTATGGCAAGAACAATTAAAACTCCGATTAAAGCTTTTCTCTTAAATGATTCGGGATTAAATTTCCAAGCAATAGTTGGAAGTTTAATCTGAGTTTTCATCGGTTTAGTTATTGGTTTTGGTTTTATTTCTGCCAAAACTTCTTCTTCGTCAATTAAAATTTTTTCTTCTTCTTGAGGGGTGATAATTTCTTCTTCGTCTATTTCTTTTTCAGTTTCTATTTCTTCTTCGGTTTCCGGAGAGGATATTTCTGAAGCAATAACCGGAGAGGGTTCTTTAATAATCGGTTCGGGTTTCTTAATTTCTTTTTTTGTTTTTACGATTTTTTCTTTTAATTCTTCTTTTTCTTCTTTAACAATTTCGGCAACCGGCGTTTCTTCGTTGGTGGAAATAATCAAATTTTGCAAACTGACCTTTTTTGATTCAGAGCCAAGCAATTGTTCCAACTTGGAAGAAATTTTTATCAAAGGATTGCTTTCGATGATTTCCGTAATTTTCTCCAGAGAAAAATAATCAAAGAAAGCGGCGCTGGCAAAAAATAAAACATTGTCATTATCCAATGAACCGCTAATTACATTTAAGAATTTTTTTGATTGATTTTTATTTTTTTCTCCCACCAGTTCCGCTATTTTTCCGTCTTTAATCAAATAAGTTTTAATATCGCCAATTTGGGAAAAGTGGACATCTTTGTCTTTGATGATGATAATATCAATATCCATGTCGGTCAAATATTCCTCAAAAAGTTTCGGGTTGCGCGCCTTTTCGTGATTTAAAAAATTATTAATTTTGCTCAAAAGATCTTCAAAATCTTTTTCAACATTAACGGTCAATTTTAACGGATCATAATAAGTATCGCTTAAAAAATCTATGACTTTTTGAGTCCAATTGGAAATCTCAGCCATTCGAGCCGTCTGTTCTTTCATGGTGGATTCTTTTGACAAGGAAAGATGCAAATTGATCATCGCGCCCAATTGCCCGAATTTATTTAAAAATCTGGCCTCTGGTTCGGCCAAATAAACGCGGCTGTAAATATTTGTTTTTTTAGGATTGGAAAGACAAAAATAAGTTGTTTTTGGTTGAGTATTCATCATATTTTTAAAATTATTATATAACTATAATATATATTGATATAATTCCATTATTATAACATAAAATAAAAAAAGGGGAAGCTCTGATGCAGTAATTTAGTGATAGATATCCACAAATAAATATAGAATCATGTTGATTTATCGGTGTTTTTGCTATATAATTATAGCTATAAACCACTTATAAATTAAATAAGCGGCGAATGAACCTCAAAGAAAAAAAGTTGAGACAAATTTTTATTTACCTTTATAAACAAGGAAGTATTTTATTATCTAAATTTTTAAAAGAATTTAGATTTTTTTTACTCCGCACATTTCGGCGATGTTCGCATTTTTTGAATGAGAACAAATTTATTCATTCAATTAATTATTTGTTTAAAAAAATAATTTTTATTTTAAAAAACAGTTTTAAAAATGCAGGAGAGTATTATCGCCGAAAGATGCGAGATTTATTTTATTTATTAAAAATAAATAAATCGCGCAAGAAAATTTGTTCAGGCTGGTACGTTATAAAAATTAAAGATGAAAAATCAAAATGTAAAATAAATTCAGTCAATAAATTATTTTTAAACATCAGGAAAAATAAATTGACTAAAAATTATTCAGAAATAAATTTAGATTGGAAAGAAAAATATTTTGATTTGCAAAAACAATTTCGCCGATCATTGATGAAATTAAATATCAACCGAACAATCGCAATTGTTTTTTGCATTGCTTTGATTGTTACAAACAGCGCACAATATTTTCCACATTTTTCAAAAGCAGCGACTCATGATTGGACCATAACATCTCAGTCGGATTGGAATGCGGGAACAAAAACCAATGTTGATATTGCAACCACTCCGGGCGATGTAAATTTACACAGCTCTGTTTTTAGCAGTGATTGGTCATCTTTAGCTGACGCTTCTGAGATAATCAGCAGCGGCGGATCTTTGGTCAGCGCCGGAAATTATATTTATGCTTTAAGAGGTAATGATACAACTGATTTTTCCCGTTATGATTCTGCCGGAAATTCTTGGAGCGCGATGACTTCAATTTCCGGAACAGTTGGAACGGGAGGATCTTTGACTTATGACGGAACATATATTTATGCTTTGCGCGGAGGAGGTACAACGGATTTTTACAGATATAATATTTCAGGAAATTCTTGGAGCGCGATGACTTCAATTTCCGGAACAGTTGGAGCAGGAGGATCTTTGACTTATGACGGAACATATATTTATGCTTTGCGCGGAGGAGGTACAACGGATTTTTACAGATATAATATTTCAGGAAATTCTTGGAGTGCAATGACAGATTTTTCAGTTCCTTCCAACTGGGCTTCAGGATTAGAAGCCTGGCAATACCGTACCCAAATTTCTCTTTCCCCGGTCACTCCTTCAGCTAATTATCAAATTAAAGTTTTATTAACCACTTCTAATTTTGATTATTCTCACAGCTTGGCTGCCAACGGCGCTGATTTAAGATTTACCGATATCAGCGGCAGTGACCTCAGTTATTATATCTCCACATGGAATGGTTCAGGCACTTCAACGATTTATGTTAAAGTTGCCACCACCAGCACTTCTTCTATATATATGTATTACGGCAATTCTGCTGCCGTAGCTGTCTCAAGCTATGATAATACTTTTACCAAAACTTTCGGTGAATCAGGTTTGATCGGACTTTGGCACATGGATGACGCTTCCGGAACAACAATTGCCGACAGTTCGGGCAACAGCAATACCGGAACTTTGGGCGGCGGAACAGCTGATTACCGACCGACTTGGGTTGGAGCTGACGGAGGCCAATGGGATGGAGTTAATCAGCAATTTGCCACCGGCGACAGTTTGACTTTTGACGGAAACAATGATTATGTTGATGCCGGAAACGGTTCAAGCTTGAATCTAACCAGCAATATTACCATTGAGGCCTGGGTAAAAAAATCAGAAGTTGACAGAACGGAAACTATTTTATCAAAAGGACCTTATTCTTTAAAAATCGCCGCAGACAACAAACCGTATTTGGAATTAATAAGTGGTTCAGAAGCGATAGCAAATACAGGGAGTAACTGGACTGGAAGCGCTATTTTTGATGGCAAACTTTATATAATAAGCGGTGGTAATGTTTCTTATACTACCTCGGGAACAAGTTGGACTAGTATAGGAGGAGGGGGTATTTTAAGCAATGCCTTAGCTGTTTTTAATGGCACCCTTTATGCGGCATCAACTAATGCTAATCATATCTACCGTTGGGACGGCGGAACAACTTGGACTGATGTGGGAGTAGCGGGTAGCGGCACGATTTATGATATAACTGTTTTTAATGGCAAACTTTATATACCAATATATGGTGCCAGCCATGTTTATCGCTATGACGGGGGAACAACTTGGACTGATTTAGGAGGACCCGGCGGTTGGGAGAATGCCTTGACTGTTTTTAATAACAATCTTTATCTTGCAACAGGCAGCCATGTTTATCGCTATGACGGCGGAACAACTTGGACTAGTATTGGAACCAGTGGTTGGGTGGCTTCACTTGCTGTTTATAATAATCTACTTTATGCCGGAGTAGGGGCACATGTTTATCGTTATGAGAGCGGAACAACTTGGACTGATTTGGGAGCTGTAGGGGCTTTAAGTTCCGTTGACATGTTGAACGTTTATGGTGATAAACTTTATGCAGGCGGTTATGGTGGTTCCGGTCATATTTATCGCTATGACGGCGGAACAACCTGGACTGATATTGGACAGATAGGGGGTCGAGACAGTTGGGGAGTAATAGTTTATAATGGTAAATTTTATGTAAGTAGTGATACTACTAATTATTCTATTGGCAGTGGTATAGCGGCTTATTCAAGCACGGCAATCAATACGACGGATTGGGCGCACATAGTAGGCACTTATGATGGAGTAACAGCCAAAATTTATGTTAATGGAATTTTAACAGGCAGCACAACCGGAGCAATCAGTATTGGCACTACTTCAAGTAATATTTTATTGGGAAATTCTTGGGGAAGTTCTATAGGTGGATACGGTAGCGAAGAAAATTTTTATGGCAAAATGGATGAAGTAAGATTATATAATCGGGCGCTTTCTCTGGGAGAAGTTACGACTCAATATGAGAGAAGATCATATGCTGTCTTAGAACCGACGGTCAGTTTTGGTATGGAAGTTGTTGGAGGTGTTGGCGCCGGTGGATCAATGGTAAAGGCGGGAAATTATATTTACGCTTTGCGCGGCAACAATACAACGGATTTTTACAAATACGATATTTCCGGAAATTCTTGGGTTGCCATTACTTCGGCTTCAACCACGATTGGCGCCGGTGGATCAATAATTTACGATGGCACATACATTTACGCTTTAAGAGGAGGAGCTGATGTTAAATTTTATCAATACGATATTGCCGAAAATTCTTGGGCTTCATTGCCGGATCTTCATGGTCTTTCCAGTTGGAGTCCAACTCTAAACTCCTGGCAATA
>JAQUOF010000023.1 GCA_028717225.1 Patescibacteria group bacterium | reverse complement strand
GTGTCATAAATATATCCCAAGTCAACTGAATCAAGTTCTACTTTTTGCGTGCCGTCGGAAATGAAGAAGGACTTGAAATAGAAAGTGCCGATTTCGCCGGGATGAATATCATCGTCAAAAGTGGAAATATTGGTGTTAATATCAGCGGCTGTATTTGTTTGGATCAAACCCGAAGCTGCTTCCCAATCAGTTGAACCTGAATTGTACCAATACCAATCAGTGCCATTGTTTGAAATCTGATATTTGACGCTGCCTGCGTTATCTCCGGTGAGAGTTTCGGCAAAGGAAGTGAGGTCTACATAATGTTGACCGGTGTTGTTACTAACAGTTAACTTAGCCACTTCAGTGGAAGGCCAACCGGCGCTGGCTTCTGCGCCAATAGTAGTTGTCGGTAAAGCCGTATCAAATGAACCGACAAAAACTTTACCCAAATCAGTGGATAAAGTTTTTCCATAACTGTTATATAAATCTGTTACCTCGCTAGAGGTTAAAACTGTATTAAAAAGATTCATTTCATCAATAACACCATAAAAAGGATAATTTTGATATTCAACAACCAAACCAATATATTGCTGTATACATTGAGCTAAGACTCCCATACCTAAAGCGCCATTATATGAAGCCGCCGCCCCCCCATCAATATATAATTTTGAACCGGTCGCATTATCCCATGTAAAAGTTATAAAATGCCATGTCCCGGCTGTCCAAGAGCTGACATCCACTTTCGCCGTACTTCCGCCCGGATTAACTTTCATATAATTATCCGTATCTTTGTAGATACCAACCCATGTGCCGACACAACCATTACGATTAGTAAAAATAGCATGTTTAGTATTATCATTGCCATTCCAGCTTGGCTTAACCCAGACGCTTATAGAACCGGCTGTATTAGAAATATCACTCGTAGGAATATTAACATAGTCATTAGTGGCAGCAAAATTTACTCCATTGCCAAATTTTCCCGCAACCCAAGTTGGTCCATTGGTTAATGTGCCTGTAGAACTGTGTCCGCTGCTATCGGCAGCAGTAACTCCCGACGTTTCATCAAAATGCCAACTGGCAATTAATGACTCTGTAGCACTACTCCCACTATTATTAGTAATAACTCTTGTTGATGTATTTGTAATACTCTCATCCACGCCCGCTCCCGTATTTCCGTAATACATATAAATTGTTTTAGTAGAATCAGCAGAAATAGAAGGCACTTTTACCCAAAGAGTTCCGGTTAAACTGGAAATATTATAAGATTCAATCCAATAATTAAGTTCGGTCGTGGTATCTTCGTCTGCAAATCTGATATCCATGCCATTGGAATTGGCATGAGTAAAATTAAAATTTAAAGAAGTTAAACTGACTTTAATTTGATGATTGGTTAAAGTTCCTCCACCGGCATTATCAATGATTATTTCTCTCTGATATTGCCAAATTGAAGAATAAAGAGACGATGGAGATAATTGAATAGTTAACGAAGGAGAAGTAGTTCGCCCCAAATTATAATGAGCCGTAATTTCTTCTTGACTCAAAGCTTTATTATAAATTCTTACCTCATCTAATCCGCCTGGTTTATTTGCGGGAATACTAGAATCAATAGACATTGTAAAAGCATTAGCAACAACAGGAATATCGTTGGTACAAGTTTGGCTTTCACCTAAAACACCATTATAATAAACATTTTTCTGATTACTGGGTAGAGTTTTATCATAAGTGGCCACCACATGAGTCCATGTATTATAAGATAAATAAGGAACGCCGCCGCCAGCCCACTCTATTCCTCCACAATTGGCTACAGCCCATCTTATTCTTGCATTCCAACCCTCCCAATTAAGAGAATAACTTTCTCTTGTTTTACCTAAAATCCATCCCCAATCCGAATAGCGAGCGGTTGGATAAATCCAAAATTCCACACTAACAGCAGTAGTCGGACTTAATTCAGAACTTGTAGGAACACTAACATTTTTATTACTGAAAAAAGACATAGCCGGACCAACCGGACCTGCTATTAAACTTAAACCCGAGGTTACAGTACCGGTATTACCCTCGCCGGAATAATCATGAACCGTAGCACCGGGACCATCATTAAACTTCCAATAACCAACCAAGTTGGCTTCCGGAGTATCAGTGGTTGGAAAAGTATCTTCTTGGCTACTGGTTGAAACCGTGGCATTGGAATTTCCGTAATATAAATAAATTTGCTCATCTTCAATATATCTGACTTGAGCGGTTTTTGAAGTCAAATAACTGACAGAAAAAATATTTTTGAAAGTTAATTCTTTTGTATCAGCGTCAATGGCGGTAATATAATTTGTTTCGGAATTTGAAGTATCACGAACCGTGACCGGTATTTCTCCATTAGGAAAAGCGGATGGGTCGGGAAAACCGGAAACATCGTCTACTTTTAATTTATTGTCAGTTCCTGAATTTTCCGTGGCTACGCCCCAAAAAGAATAAATAGATGGATTTTTAACCCAAAAAACCGCGGTCTTGGCGGATTGATCATACGACTCTTTGTAATATGAGATTTCGTTTATGGCTTGATAATTTAATCTTTCTTGTTCAGTGTCGTAATTTGTCCTGTCAAAAGCTCCGGTAAATCTGATATCATTGCCGGAAGAATCAGGAATGGAAAAATCAAAATTTTCAGAAGTCAATGTTAACTTTAATTGAAGATTGGAATAATCATATTCCAGTGCACTGTTATCAATTGTAATTTCATGGCGATAATTCCAATCATAACCATTTGCATCAGTATCAATCCAATTTGTTCCCGGAGTATAATTTTGTTTTAGTCTGGCAATATTATTATCGGCAGCGTCAACTTCAACATTGGCGGCGGCAGTATAATCTGTTGCATTTGAAAAATTCCAAGTGGCGGCACCGGCAGCGCGCGACATATTCCAAATCATTTGCCAACCGGCGGTGATAATCAATGCGATGCATAAAAAAACCGCCACGGCTCGAGTTGTTCCAAACTTGAAACATTGTTGGCGGAATTTTTTTTCTAAAATAGAAAATTGTTTTTGCAAATCAAAATATTTTTCTTTCCAATTTATTCCGTTGGAAACTTTTTCTTTAATCTGATTTGTTTTTTCTTTTTTATTTTCTGAATAATTTTTAATCAATTTATTTTTCTTGATGTTTGAAAATAATTTATTGATTGAATTTATTTTACATTTTGATTTCTCCGACGTTTCGGTCGGAGTCCCGATCCATTGGTGTCGGGGTTGCATTTTTCCGCCCGAGGCGGACCAGCCTTGGGCTGGGATTTTTATAATATACCAATTAGAATAAATTTTTTTGCAAGACTTATCTCTTTTTATATAAATTAAATAAAAAAATCTAAATTCTTTCAAGAATTTAGATAATAGAATTCTCCCCTCTTCGTAGAAGTAAAATAAAATTTGTTTCAAATTTAAGTTTTTGAATTTCATCCCCTCTTATTCAATCTATATAATTGATTATAATATAATTATATAGAAAAAATGATAAAAAATCAACTTAATTTTACTCTTATTTGGGGATAACTTCGAAGTATTTTGCTGATTAAATAAAGCTTTTAAACGATTCCTAAAATAATCGGCTTAGTCGCAAAAACCCTTAAGCATTTCTTCCGTAAATTGATAGTTCGCCTTGATAAAATTACAATCAATGCTGCCATTTCCGTCATAAACCAATTTCCAAACATTTTCAACTTTGGCCGCCATAAACATTCCGCCTTCGCCGCCGGCAGGCAAATCCTTTTGCGTGAAATGAACATTTCCAACCATATAATTTTCATTTTCTTTTGTCGCTTTTACCAAAACTTCTGAAATTGATTTATTATATTTTTTCGCAAGTAGGTATTGAATTTCCTGTTCGTTGTTTTCATAACATGCCTCTTCCCAAATTCTCAAGCATTTTTGTTTTGCTTCGCACCACGAATAACCGGCCGAACCGATACATCCGTGTTCGTCTCTGTCTCCGCCAACTACATTTTCATTAATTTTATTTTCACTAATTATTTTATTTTCCATTTGGTTTGATGCCGGATTATTTTTTTTGAATAAATTTAAATAAACCGACGCGACGACAAAAAATAAAATCACGCAAACCATAAGTATGATAATATTTATTTTTTTCATAATTTTTATTTACTGATTAATTAATTATTTTATTTATTTTTATTTATTTATTTTGATTCTTCTCTTTATAAAAACATTCTCACATTCTCAAGAATATGAGAATGTTTTTTATATCTACAAAATTGTAAATCGTGCTGACTAAATTTGTTTTATTTTTAAAAAATTTCCATCAACGCAACTTCTGTATCCTTTTGAAGTGGCGCAGCTTCCGCATAAACCGATTCCGCATTTTGTCAAAAAATCTATTGAAGAATAAATTTTTTCCGGATCAATATATTTGATTTCTCTTTTTAAAACTTCTTTCACCATTTTTTCCGGACCGCAATTAATGCAATACTCGGGTTTTACTTTTTCTATAATTTTTTCTAATTCATCTGTTACCAAACCTTTGTGTCCGACTTCGCCGTTTTCCGTTGTTAAAAAAATTTCTTCGCATGCTGATTTAAATTTTTCAATATAAGGCAAATGATTTTTATCTTTTGCTCCCAAAATCGCGATTGTTTTTTTATTTCTCTTGGCGAATAAATAAAGCGCCGCCATGCCTGTTCCCCCGCTCACCAATAAAATTTTTCCATTCATGATCGGCGAATTTCCGTAAGGTCCCCTGATATATAGATTATCCCCTTTTTTTAATTTTGACAATTCATTCGTGAAACAGCCTCTTTTTTGAATAAATAAAGTTAACGGCTTGTCGTCAAAGACGGAAAATGGTTTTTCCCCCACTTCCGGCAGCCAAGTAAAGATAAATTGCCCTGGTTTTATCTTTATATCGCCGTCTAATTTCAGGAAAAACAAATCTTCGGTTACTTGCTTGTTTTCTATGACTTTGTATTTTTTATATTCCGTGCTTATCTTGTTTTTTAAGAGTTTAGCGGCTTTATTTGTTCCTTTTCCCAAATCCACAGACAATTGATGAAAATACTGCTTCATTTCCTCTGTATTCATACCCGCCAAAGCAGAACCTACGCCAAAAAAATTCCCTCCGGCTTGCTTGTAACTTCTCACATCTTCGGATGTTGAAATTCCGCCGCAGGCTATTACCGGCAAGTTAGTAATTTTTCTTATTTCTTTTACGCTTTTTAAACCGAGTTTTAAAATTGCCTTTCCTGAAATTCCGCCCACTTTATTTAAAAGGACCGGAAAATTATTTTGTGAAAATAATTCCGGGCCCTTGGTGTTTATGGCTGTTATTCCTGATGCGCCGTTTTTCACAACGCATTCCACAGTTTCTTTAATATTCAAACTTGGCGAAATTTTAACAAAAACAGGTTTTCCAAGACAAGCAACGCTTTTTGTTATCTCCCCTATTAATTTTTTATCCTGGCCTATGACTTGGCCGTATTTATCAGAATGAGGACATGAAATATTCAATTCAAAACCATCTGCCCAATCAAATAATTTTTCCGCGACTTCTCTGAATTCATTGACGCTGTCTCCGAAAATTGAAATTAATAAAAATTTATCATCGGGAATTTTTATTTTTGATAATTGATTTGCGAATTCTTCCACACCCGGATTGGCAAGTCCGACGGCATTGATAAAAGAAAAAGGAGCGTATTTTGCGATAATCGGCTCCTTGTTTCCTTTTTTCGGTTTTAATCCGATGCTTTTCGTGGTAATGATTCCGACTTCGGGAATCTCTTTAATAATTTTTTCAATCACCGATACATTAGTAGAAACAATACCCGAAGGTATTGTGAAAATTCCGCTGATTTTTTTATTGAAAAATTTATATTTCATAAATTTAAATAGATTCTACTCTGCTGCATATTATTAATATTATAGCCGAGATAAAATAAATTTGCAAATAAAAAAAGCCGTTACCTCACAAGATAACGGCTTTAAAGATTATTTTTTTACTTAATCTGCAAAGGAGAAGGAATCTTAAGGATGTCGGAATCTCCTTTCTCTTCTTTTACTGTAGTAAATCTTACTTCTTCGGACGCACACAAATCTTTAAATTTCTTCTTTACATTTTTCAGACAGAATAACATTATTTCTTTATCTGTTCCATCTGAATCAAAAATTTTTACCAATTCCATTTCTCTACATGTTTCACAAAGCCCAGCCTTATAAAAATTTATATTCCAAACTGCGTAATGGCCATCTTTTTTGACAAAGAAAGTATCTACCTGAAACCCTTCGGTATCAATTGTATAGCCATTTTGCTTTTTATGAATTATTCGGTTCATTTCTCTCCTCCTTTTTAAAAAATCATTTATGTTTTTATATAAAATATAATAACATTTTTTCTGCTTTTTGTCAATCAATTTTCATATACTTCTTGCACTCCATGCCTGTTTTTACTTCTTTGAAACCGAATTTTTCGTAAAACGGAATTAAAAATTTAATATTTCTTTTATCCGCGAACAAACCTATTGATGTATATCCTTTATCTTTTACTTGATCAATTAATTTTTTCATAATCATTTTTCCTATGCCTTTACTTTGATAATCTTTATGAACCGCGATGTCGTAAAACATGCACATAATTCCATCATCTAAAATTCTACCCATGCCGATTAATTTTTTTCCATCCCAAACGCTATAAACAAAAGAAGATTTTGACAAAACCTCTCTCCATTTTTTCTCGCTTCTTCTTTTTGGCCAGCCGACCGATAATCGCAACTCGTCAATTTTCTTGATATTAAGTTTTTTATTAGTTGATTCTCTATATTTCATAAATTTATTGAGCGGGTTTATTTATTTTTCTATAATTATATTTATTCAAAGTCGATTCAATGTCTGAATACTTTTTACCGGCCAGCATGCCGCCGGCCAAAACTTTTTCTTGTATAACATCCGCCAAACAAAAATCAGGCATCGCAAAAATATTTCTTTCCTTAATTGATTTAAATTCAAAATCCGCCAATGCCAGTCCTTCCAAATCATCTAAATAGATATCAATTTCAGCCGTCATATCGCCTATTGGATAATAATAACGAAATTTTCTAAACTTTTTTCCATCCAATTTTGACAAAGCGATAAACTCTTCTTCTGACAAAACAATTGTATGTTCTTCCTGTTCCGACGCGTCATTATTAATTTTGGGAAACTTTTTTGTCATTTCAAAAACATTCCCCTTCTTGCGCAATCTTAAAACAGGATGCTCTGCTGATTGCGGAATATAAATATCAAGAATTTCAATAAATTTACAATCTTTTAATTTTTCGGGTATCTTTTTTAATAAAAAAGTTCTTTCTAATTCTATTTCCATAAAAAAGTTAAATTTTATTTATCCCGTTAAAATAAATTTCTCCTTCCGGAATTATTTTAATCACTTCATATTTTCCTTTGGTGTATATTTTACCGTTTTCCTTAAAATGAGTCGCTTCCAAAATAATTATGCTTGCTTTTGGTTTTGATAAATTTCCCATGCCTTTTGTTTCCAACAACGGCAATTCTTCTCCGAAATAATAACAACGCTGGCCCTCTTTTAAAAAGTCGTAAATTTTATTTATTTCTAACGGGACAGGAATGCATTCTTCAATTTTTCTCCTGCCTGCTTTAAATTCGGAAATATCCCTCAAGGCAAGGTCGGGATTAAATTCAACTGAAATACCCATATAATTTTTATTAAAAATTAATTAATACTTTATATTATATCACAAATAAAAAAATGGAGATAGCGTTGTTGCTACTATCTCCATTTGGATTGGAATTTCAAGGCTTTATTAATTTCCCTTCTTCCATAATCAAAGTGTAAAATATAGAAGCATTTGTTTCTTTGGGTGGGAGAACATTAATAAGTTTTAAATTGAACGTATATGCAAGGTAGTTTATAGCCGTGATTAATCCATGTCCGCAAATAGCATCTTGCGCACTAAGCAGAGCAACGCGTTGTTTGAATCCATTTTTTTCATGTATTTCTATCACCTCTACCTCAATAGATGATCGCATATTAAACATCTTAATTTCAAAAGCTTTATACATCTTTCACCTCCTTTTTAAGGTTAGTTTTTTCAATCTTTCTGCGTTCCGATATACTCTTCTTAAAAACTAACAAACAGATAACTGCGAGAATCACCCAAAATACAAAACCCACTATGCTGCTGTGCCGCCAATCATTGATACTAAACAGCATGCACTCAATAAACATAATGCCTGCCACAACGATTATGGCCTCTATTTTTTCTCCGGGGTTTTTAAAACAGAAAGCACAGATAAGAAAATAAACAGCTATGAACTCTAGCACTATAGCTATTGTCAGTAATGACATTTTGTCCTCCTTTGTAAAAATCCATCTATCTATCACCAAACGTTATATTTAATTCTATTTGGCTATTTATTATTTAAACAAATTTTTCACTTTTTGTCAAGATTAATTTAATAATATTAATAATAAAAAGAGAGAGTAAAATCTCTCTTTTTATAAACTTAAATAAAAAATTTCTATTTAAGAGTGTTTAATATCGTGGAAATACTATGGTCCATATAAAGAATAGTCGCTTTCGAAGCTCCCTTTCCTCCTGCTTTTATATCATTAAGATCTTTTTGCAGCTCACTATCAGTTGTTGCTTCAGTCGCTGTTGTAAATGCCGCGAGCCAATCTTTCTCAGAAGAAAATTTTTGACTTGTCGGTAGGCTCAATTGTTCGCGAGAGGGATCTAAAATTAAATTTAGGGTCTTAGTATAAACTGAACCTTTGTCAATTTTATTTTGCAAATCAGCTTTTTCGCTGGTTAATACTGTAATTTTATTATTTAATGTTGTATTCTCTTTCTCTAATTTAGTTTTTCCCTGTTGCAAAAACCATATGCAACCAATACTGCCTATTAATAAAACTACCAATATTATAGTAATAATATTTTTTTTCATTTTATTTGTATAAATAATTTTTTAAAAATCGACCTTTTTCATTATTTATTATATCTTTAAGACAAAAAATAAACAATACTATCGTTTTTACTTTTCGGCCAAAATCATAAACCTGCCTACTGTAAAATTCAAATATCCGTCCTGCTCTAATTTTTTCTGTAATGTATTTAAATTATCAATATGTTTATCAACACTAAAATCCCGAACAATCCATGGAATAGCTTTGAGAAAATAGACAATTATTCCAACGTCTTTAAATTGAATTATTCCTTTCCACTCTTCCGCTTTTTTAATTTTAAATCCAAGATTTTCCGCTTTTTCTTTTATTACGCTAAGAATATTATCCGGCCATAATAATTTAGAATTAAAATGAGACGCCAAATCAATCAGGCTATCTCCGCTTACTTGCTGGGTTAAAAATGATCCTCCCGGACTCAACACCCTGTATATTTCCCCTAAATTAAGACCGCCATGGCAATTTAAAACTAAATCAAATTGATTATCAACAAATGGATATTTTTTCTTTGCGTCTACGGCCTCTACGGATACAACTTTAACGCCCAAGGGTGATAATTTTTTTTGCGCCACTTCAACATTTGGCAAATATCCCTCTATGGCAAATGATTGAGTCGGGAGCGGCGCTAAGTCAAACAAAACCTCTCCTCCTCCGGTAGCAACATCTAAAAGCGATGTTGATTTTTTAATCAACTCTTTAGCTAAAGAAATATAATCCCACGGCGGCAGTTCTTCTGTTTTTCTATCTTTAAGATAAGAAAAATCCCAACCTGAAAATGGCATTTGTTCCTCATTTTTCCATTGTGTATAGAAATCTTTCATTTCTTAATTATATCACAAAAGAGTTCCTTATCAAGGCGAAGTAATTTATTAGAAATAAAAACATTCTCATATTCTTAAGAATGTGAGAATGTTTTTTAAAAAAAATAAAACTGCGGGAGTTGGATAATATTAGAACCATTATTTCTCAAGAAACTTTTTAAGCTGATCAATAACTGCTTTTTCCCAGTATTTCATCGAATACCAGCGCAGTAATGGCACGGCGATTATACCTAGCCATTTTTTATGAATAATGATTTGATAGGTATAGTCAATTAAAGTTCCTTCAGTGTGTTCCGAAAGCAACAACTCTTCATGTCCGGAAGTCCCAAACTGATAACTGTCATTGTCCGAAATAAAGCCCTTCCCCGGAAGAATTTGAGTTTTCATCTTCACCTGAAATTTTTTACCGAATGATCTTACGGTTGCGTCCATCTCTACATAATTTCCTTCTCGTTTATTAATCTGTATTGATTCAGCGACTTTTGGAAAATTCTTTGGAAATTTTTCAAAGTCGGTCATTATTCCGAATACATCATTTATGGGAGCTTTAACAACCCATTGATTGTGAAGTGTTATTTTATTCATGTATAAATATTTTACAATAATTTACTGCGGGACTTGGATTCGAACCAAGATAACATCCTCCAGAGGGATGTGTCCTACCATTAGACGATCCCGCAATATTTACTCTGTTTTATTTTTTTCGGGAATAAGATTTATTATTTCCTGCCTGATTTGCTCTTCATCTTGAATTTCTTTTGCGCTGATTTTATCGCCAATTTTTATTTCAACCGGCTCAATGTGAATTTTTTGTGTCAGTTTGCTTGTTGAATCAGGTAAAACTTTATCCGGGCCCGACATATATACCGGAATAACATCTAATCCGTATTTTTTGGCTATTTTCGCCACGCCCGATTTAAATTCATTTATCTCGGTTCTGTCTTTTTTTTCTTCAAGCATGCCTTCGGGGAACATACAAATCAGTTCTTTATTATTTATGGCCTGCTTCACTTGCTTTATGAAATCTTTTCCGCCTTCATGTATAAGATCTCTTGATACGGGAATAACTCCCATTAATTTATAAAAAATTTTGACATACAACGGATTAAATTCTTTATCTTGAAGACCAATAAAATGCATCGGCCTGTCAATGCCGGCCATTAAAAATTCCGGATCAATATGAGACAAGTGATTAACGGCAATAATTGCCGAATCCTTTTCCGGAATATTCTCTTTTCCTGACACTTTAAATTTATCACCCCAAAATTTTTCAACAACAAATTTAAGCATTTTTTGCCATTTTTCATAAGTCCAATCTTTCTCGCCGTTTTTCTCCAACATTTTTAAATTCGGTTCAGATTTTTTATTTTCTCGCTCCGCATCAAAATTTGGTTGATTTTTTTCCGGATTAAACATAATTTATTTCGTCTGGCAAAGTTTTAAAACCGCCAATTCTATGGGCAATTGGGGAATTTCGCTGTAACCCAATTGAATTTTTGTTTTTATAAATTCGTCAATAATAGTGATGAGTTTTTTTGTTTCAATTTTCTCGCCAAACTCTTTCATTTTTTTGGTTGTGACATCGTCAAACTGTTCCCAAAAATCATCTTTTATCGCGCCGATTTTCACCAAAATCATTTTTCTTAAAAATTCAATCAAGTCGGTGATAAATTGTTCCAAATCAACGCCTTCGTCCAAAAGATGATTAACCATTTTAACCGCTTCCT
>JAQUOF010000022.1 GCA_028717225.1 Patescibacteria group bacterium | reverse complement strand
ATTTATTATTATCGCCCTTGATCGGCGGCGCTGTTATTTATTATGTTTTGGCTTATTTTATTTTAGGATCAATTATAATTTATCGCGATCGATGCGCCATGGTGCCGATTCAATTGATTTTAGGAGTTGTTTTCGTATTAATACTTTTGTTTTTCTTTTTCAGGGGCTTGCCTTATGTTCATTTGAATAATTTAAACACTTTTGATTATCGTCTTTTAACAATGCCTTACGGAGTGGTATTGTTTTCTCTTTGGGGTATTACTTTGGTGCCGGAAGTCAAGGAAATTGTGGATAGAAATCGCAAAAAATTATTCAAGGTAATCGGTATGGGTGTTATTATTGCCGCCATTTGTTATCTTCTTTTTACTTTTACCATTTTGGGCGTTAGTGGCACAAAAACGACCAGCGATGCTTTTGTAGGATTTAGTAAAATTATTGACCCAAGATTGATTTATTTGGGATTTTTATTGGGATTAATCACCACTTTTACTTCTTTTATCAGCATCGGGACAACTTTGAAGAAAATTTTTTGGTATGATTTGAAATTGTCCAAAAAGAAATCTTGGGCTTTTGCCTGTTTTATTCCTCTTGCTTTATATTTATTGGGTTTTAAAAATTGCATTGATGTTATCGGTTTGACCGGAGGAATTTTTCTGGGACTGGAAGGAATTATCGTTATTTTGATTTATCAGCATTTTGTTAAAAAAAGATTTCAATATCGGATACCGTTTTTCACCTATCTTTTGATAATTTTGCTTTTATTGGGTATGGTCTCGGAAATAGCTTATTTATTCGTGAGCAAGTAAATTTTTTATTTATTCTTTTGAATTATGAAGTGGCATTTAAGTGATCGTCAAAAATATCGTTTTTATGAAATGTTCCCGGGAATTATCGTTTGGGTAATATTATTGGGAAGTATTTTATTATCATTTATAAGACCCATTTGGGTTATTTATTTTATTATTATTTTTGATCTTTATTGGCTGATTAAAGTTTTGTATTTGTCAATTTTGCTTATTTACGCTTGGCGCAAGTATCGCAAAAATTTAAAAATTAATTGGCGCGAAAAAGCGGAAAAACTGCCCGGTTATGCGGATATTTATCATTTGGTATTTTTCGCCACTTATAAAGAAGAAATAGATGTTGTCGGACCGACTTTTGATGCTTTAATAAAATCAGATTATCCTTTGGATAAACTGATAGTGGTTTTGGCCGGTGAAGAGAAAGATAAAGATAATTTTTTGAAAATGGCAGAAGAGATTAAAAACAGATACGCTGATAAATTTTTTAAATTTTTAGTAACCGTTCACCCGAAAAATTTACCTGATGAAATTTCCGGCAAGGGTTCCAATTTGCATTTTTCCGGACAAGAAGCGCAAAAAATGATTAACGAATTGGGTTTGCCTTATGAAAAAATAATAGTTTCAAGTTTTGACGTTGACACCTGCGTTCATCCTTTGTATCTTCCGTATTTAACTTATGTTTATCTCACTCATCCCGATCCGACTCATTGTTCTTATCAGCCCGTGGCGGTATTTAATAATAATATTTGGGATTCGCCGGCGCTTACACGAGTGGTGGCCAGGGGAACAACTTTTTGGCTTTTAACCGAACTTACCAAACCGCATATTTATTTTACTTTTTCCAGTCATGCTTTGAGCTTTAAAGCTTTAACTGACATCGGTTTTTGGCAAAAAGACGTGGTCAGTGAGGACTCCAGAATTTTTCTGCAATGTTACAATCATTATAATGGCGATTATCAAACTGTTCCGCTTTATATGTCCGTCTCAATGGACACGGTTTATGTCGGTTCAATTAAAAAAACTTTGATTAATCAGTATAAACAAATATTGCGCTGGGGCTATGGAGTTGAGAATGTTCCCTGGATGATATGGAATTTATTCAGAAACAAAAAAATGCCTTTTAAAAAAAAGATCCCGCCATTCTGGGTTCAGTTGGAGGGTTCGTGCACTTGGGCCACGGTGCCGCTTTTAATTTTTATTTTAGGTAATTTGCCGATGCGCATCGCTCATTTGCAAAATAAAACAGAAGCGATTGTTCACAACGCTCCTTTTGTCTTGGAAAAATTAATGACTTTTACTTTAGTCGGACTTTTCTTATCCGCTATTTTAAGCACTATTTTATTGCCTCCGAAACCTCAAAAACACAAAATCACCCAATATTTTTTTATGATTTTTCAATGGCTTCTTTTCCCGATTACAATGATTCTTTTCGGTTCTGTTCCGGCCGGAGAGGGAATTACCAGATTAATGCTGGGTAAGTATATAGGTTTTAGAGTAACCGAGAAAAAAAGAAAAGTTATAAAATAGCGTTGATTATTTTCGGATAACCGTTTAAAAAATTGCCGGCGGCCATAGCTTTTTTCCCTTCCGGTTGAATTTCTTTTAAAATTAGAGCATTTTTGCCGCACATAATCGCCAATTGTTTATTTTCCGTAAAAAATACTGTTCCGGGTTTTTTATTATCTTGAATCTCTAAAATTTCCGCTTTAATAATTTTTAATTTTTTATTGTCAAAATTGGTGAAAATTCCCGGCCAAGGATAATAAGCGCGCAACATTTTTTCAATTTTTTCTGCCGGAAAAGACCAATCAATCAAACCATCTTCTTTTTTAATTTGCCGCGTAAAAGTTACTTTGGTTTCGTCTTGCGTGCTTGGTTTAATTTCTCCTGCAAGCCATTTTGGCAAAGTTTCTATTAAAAGTTTCGCTCCCAATTCTGCCAGTTCTTTGGATAATTTTGGCAATTGATAATCAGTAATCGGCAATTCCAATTGTTGTTGCGCGACAATCGGTCCGTGATCCATTTTTTCGTCCATTAAAATAATGCTGACTCCGGTTGTTTTATCTCCGTTTAAAATAGCTGCTTGAATAGGCGTAGCGCCGCGATAAAGAGGCAATAATGAAGGATGAATATTAAGACAGCCGTATTTTGGAATATCTAAAATTTCTTTTGGCAAGATTTTTCCATAAGCGGCGACGATAAATAAATCAGCTTGTAGGTTTGTAAGTTGATAAGTTGCCAAGTTTTCAGGTTGAAGAACGGGAATGCCATATTTGAGAGCTGATTCTTTTACCGGCGGAGCGGTTAAAATCTGTTTTCCTGCTTGCCGGTAGGCATGGCGGCCAACCGGTTTATCCGATTCGGTGACAACGCAAGTCGGTTTAAATTGGGTTTGGCTTAGTAAATCCAAAACAATGGCCCCGAATTCCGGCGTACCCCAAAAAATAATCTTATATTGACTGTTCATATTAAATATTATATCATTTTTTTAAAATATATACCAGATAATATGATTGATAAATTAAAAAAATTATCCAAACTGATTCGCTATTATATTTTACTTTCCACCACTGAAGCAGGTTCCGGTCATCCAACTTCCGCACTTTCGGCAACTGATTTGATGGCTGTTTTATTTTTTGACGGATTTTATCGCGCTAATCTTGAAAATCCAAAGTTTGAAAACAATGACAGATTCATTCTTTCAAAAGGCCATGCAGTTCCTGCACTTTACGCTGTTTATGCCGCGGCCGGAATTTTAACAGAAGCAAATCTCAAAACATTGCGTAAATTTGACAGTCCTTTGGAAGGTCATCCGACACCGCGTTTTCAATATAATGAAATAGCCAGCGGTTCTTTGGGTCAGGGTTTGTCAGTTGGAGTTGGGATGGCCATTAATGCCAAATATTTGGATAAATTGCCTTATCGCACTTATGTTCTTATGGGCGACAGTGAAATGGCCGAAGGTTCGGTTTGGGAAGCAATTGAATTGGCCAGTTATTATAAACTTGATAATTTAATCGGCATTATTGACGTGAATCGCTTGGGACAAAGAGGCGAGACAATGCTTGGTCATAAAATTAAAGAATATGCCAAGCGAATTTCGGCTTTTGGCTGGCAGACGATTGTCATTGACGGACATAATTTAAAAGAAATTGAAAAAGCTTTTAAAAAAGCCAATCAAATTAAAAACAAGCCAATAATGATTATTGCCAAAACTATCAAAGGCAAAGGAATTTCTTTTTTGGAAAATAAAAATGGTTGGCACGGCAGGGCTTTAACTGGCGAAGAATTCAAGAAAGCAATTGCAGGGTTAGGGCAAATTGATTATTCAATAAGAGGCGAAATAGCAAAACCGCCCAAAAATCAAAAATTAACCCCGACGCCAATGGGTCGGGGCTCCGACCGAAGCGCCGGAGAATTTCAAATTCCAGAATATCCAAAAGACATTCCATTTGCAACGCGCAAGGCGTTTGGCAATGCTTTGGCTCGACTTGGTCATCAATATCCCGAGATTGTTGTTTTGGACGGAGAAGTCGGCAATTCAACTTATGCGGAAATTTTTGAGAAAAAATTTCCAAAGAGATTTTTTCAAATGTTTATTGCCGAGCAAAATATGGTTGGCACGGCGCTGGGATTGGATAAGCGCGGAAAAATTCCTTTTGTCCCGACTTTTGGCGTTTTTTTAACCAGAGCTTTTGATCAAATCAGAATGTCGCAATATTCACAAGCCAACCCCGCCGAAAAATTTGGCGGGGCAGGTATTAAATTTGTCGGCTCGCACGCCGGCGTTTCCATTGGCGAAGACGGACCGTCGCAAATGGCGCTTGAAGATATTGCCATGTTTAGGACAATTTTAAATAGTGTGATTTTATATCCGTCTGACGCGATTAGCGCGGAAAAATTAGTTGAAGAAGCGATAAAATTCAAGGGAATAGTTTATCTTCGCACCACGCGTTCAGCCACACCGATAATTTATAAACCAAATGAAAATTTTCCCATTGGCGGCAGTAAAATTTTAAAGAAAAGCGAGAAAGATGCAGTAACGATAGTCGCGGCCGGCATTACTCTTTTTGAAGCATTAAAAGCTTATGAAATATTAAAAAAAGAGGGGATTAATATCAGAGTAATTGACCTTTACAGTATTAAACCGATTGATGAGGCCTTTTTAAAGCAAGCAGCTAAAGAAACAAAAGCCATTATTACAGTTGAAGATCATTTTGCAGAGGGCGGAATAGGCGAAGCAGTACGAAGTGTCGTCGAAACAAAGATTTACTCGTTGGCAGTTAGAAAAATGCCGCGCAGCGGTAAGCCAGAAGAATTATTAGATTTTGAAGAAATTTCCGCCAAGGCGATTATTAAGAAAGTTAGAGAAATCGTAAAAGTTTAAATTATTAAAATAAAAAATATGAATATAAAAGAAAAATTAAATAAGGTTAATAAAGCTCTTTTTATTAAACTAGGTCAAGGTGGAGAATATGAAAAAGAATGTTTAGAAAATAGTATTTTAAAAATTGGATATAATGATGCTGATGACACTCTTTGTTCTCGCAGCCAATGGCAAAAAATAAAGGATTATTATCATAAAAAACGAGGTTGCTCCAGTCAAGTGGCTACTTTTCATGCTACTCAAATCAAATATTTTTATGAAGAAGATGAAAATGTTTTGTGGATAACTTTTGAGAATAATAAACTCTATTGGTGCTTTTCCGATAAAAAAGTAATTGTTCAAAAAGATAAAAGTAGAATCAGAAAAGTCATTGGTAAGTGGTCTTGTCAGGATATAAAAGGCAAAACCTTATTTTTAGATAATATTAGTGGTCAGCTTTCTAAAACACAGGGTTTTAGAGGGACGATTTGTTCTGTATTGGAAAAAGATTATTTGATTAAAAAAATTACCGGTGAACAGTCAAAAGAAATAAAAGAAGCCGAGGAATCTTTTGGCCAGCTGAAAGACAGACTAATTTTGTTAATTAAAAAGCTTAATCCTAAAGATTTTGAACTCTTAATTGATCTTATTTTTAGAGCTGGCGGATGGCAAAGATTGGGGGTAGTGGGTAAAACCACAAAATTAATAGATTTGGCAATTTTCCATCCCATTACTGAAGAGAAAGCGGTGGTCCAAATAAAATGTCAAACCAATGTGGCTGAATTTAATAAATATAAAAAAATATTTACCAACATGACTGATTATGACAGATTTTTTTATGTAGCCCATACTCCGCAAGGAGATTTAGAAAAATATATAAATGATGTGGATAATTTAAATTTATATTTTTCTGATAAGATTGCAGAATTGGCCATAAACTCCGGACTTTTTGATTGGGTCTTGAAAAAAGTTGAATAAAATTTTATATTTTGAAATATACAAAAAACCGCCCAGTGAGGGCGGTTTTTTGTATTCTAATTATTATTTAACTCACTCGCCATTCAATCTCTTTATCATCTCCGGCAAATTCGCGCCATTCTCCGTCTTCGGCTACGACAAACCATTTTTGCTTGGTTTGACTCCAAACCATGGGATTATCAAGAAAAAACGGTTTTTTAACAATTTCTTTCGGTTGCAGTTTATCAATTTCCAGCCATTTTTTAAATACGGTTTCAATGGCATAATCAAGGCGGCGTGATTTGGCCCATTCGGACACTTTATTAATGGCTGTTTTAGCTTGTTCCACGGAACCAGCTAAATCCAATAATTGTTTTGCCGGCCGGGTAAATCTTGAATAAATTATTTTTTTCTTTTTCGCATCATCTTTAATTTGTTCAAGCGTTAAACCTTTGCTGTAAAAATAATGATTGACTATTTCTTGAATAGCCGTTCCTTTGTCTTCTTTGGGAGTTGCCGGAGAGGCGACTTTAATTTTTTTATCTTTAGGCAATTTTAATTTTTGTTCAGTCATAATAAAAGTATTCTATCACTTTTATAAAATTAAGCAAGATAAAATATTTTTATTTTTTATAAGCTCTTGACAAATTTGAAATTTGTGTTATAATATTAAATATAGACAAATCATTCACCAAAAGTGAGTGAATTCTTTAAAAAGGGAGGGAAAAATGCCTAATATCACAGCTATAGCTGGAATAGTAGCGGGCATTTTATCCTTTGCCGCTTACATTCCATTGGTTCTTGCAATTAAATCCAAAAAAGCCAGACCAAACAGGGCTACTTGGATTATCTGGAGCATGGTGACCATTCTTATTACTATAAGTTATTATGCTTCGGGAGCGCGGGATACAATTTGGGTTCCGCTTATCTATGGTATTTGTTCGTTTATAATCGCCATACTTTCGCTGAAACATGGTGAAGGTGGGTGGACGCCGTTTGATCGGTGGTGCCTTGCGGGTGCGGGATTAAGCGCGTTGCTTTGGTGGTGTTTTAATTCACCACTAATCGCGCTTTTTATGAATGTCACTATTGATTTTATAGGTGCCTTACCGACTATCCGAAAATCTTATCACGACCCAGAAAGTGAAGACCGAATAACATGGGGATTGTTTTTTGCGGGAAGCATTGCGAACGTGTTTGCCATTAATAAATGGACTTTCGTAATCGCTTTATATCCGATTCTACAGGTTGTTATTATCGGGATTATCGCAGGATTAGTGTTTAAAAGACGCAAGTAAGGACTAAGCAGACCAACTGCTTCCCGCTATTTTTTAGCGGGTTTTTTTATTCTCTGGACAAATTGTTATTAATTGATTATTATATTATTATTGCTATTATTTTTTTTTAATTTAAAATATGAGACTTATTATTATTTCAGGAGCTAATGGCGCACTTGGAATCGCTTATCTTAATTATTTTAAGAATAAGACAGATATTAAATGTGCTGCCATTGTTCGTTCTGAATTTCGGGCAAATATCCCAAATATATCTGTCATTAATGCCGACTTGCTTAATGCCAAAAAAATAAAGGCAGAAATAGAAAATATTGATTTATCAGGAATATCAGATGTCATTTTTATTCATCCTGTTGGTAAATTTAAATTTGAAAAAACCGGAAAGCCGGAGATAGACGAAAATAATGACGGGATAGATGATGAAATATATGAATCAAACGTAGAAACTTTTTTAAATGTCGTTAATCCTCTTATTGTTAAGCTTGGGAAAGAAGCGAAAAATAATAATTTTATTTCTCTGGCAATATGCGCGTTCGGATCAATAAGCGATAGATACAATATACGGTTTTGGCATTCATATACAAAAGCAAAAAATAAATTAAAAAATTTTATTTGGTATATAACCCAAAAAGATTCTTATAGAGGACTTATCAGGGGTGTTTTTGTGAATGTCAGCACTACGGATACGGGAAATGAGAATAAGTTGCGTCCCTTTGCCGATAAAAAATATTGGCTTAGTTGCAAAGAGATAGTTGAACAATCCGCGCCTTTATTATTGGAGACATCGGTGCAATGGAAGGAAATAGATATTTACAAGCCTGTGCCGGATTTTAATCCTGATTATTATACAAATATTGGAAAAATTTTAAAAAAATGGAATAAAGAAATGGGTAAAAAATAATTTGTATTAGATTAACAAAAAGCCCCCTCAAGAAATTGAGAGGGCTTTTTAAATTATTTAAATATAATTTAGAATTCAACTTTTGGGGCTGTTTTAGCCGCTTCTTCTTTAAGTTCGAAAAATTCCACAGTTTTAAAACCGAGTTTTCCGGCGATTAAATTGGACGGAAATATTTCGCATTTGACATTGAAATCTCTGGCATTGCTGTTGTAAAATCTGCGGGAAGCCTGAATTTTATTTTCTGTGTCAGTCAGTTCATCTTGCAATTTTTGAAAATTTTCCGAAGCTCTTAATTGCGGATAATTTTCAGCCACGGCGAATAAAGTTTTCAAAGCGCCGGTTAAACCGTCTTCCGCTTCAGCTTTTTGCGATAATGTTTGCGCTCCCATGGCTTGAGTTCGAGCTTGAGTGACATTTTCAAATGTTTCTTTTTCATGAGCCGCGTATCCTTTGACGGCATTAACTAAATTCGGGATAAGGTCGTATCTTCGTTTAAGCTGGATGTCAATATCCGACCAAGATTCGTTTACGCGATTGTGCCAAGTAATCAAGCCGTTATAAGTGGAAATAATCCACCAAACAAACCAAATGACTATGACAACGATAACCCAAAGATAAGTAGGCATATTTTTATAAATTAAAATTATTAATTAAATTATTATAGCACGCCAGGTAGTAGAAATTTGACAATTTTATTGATTATTAATTTTTTAAATATTAATTAAATTACCTTTATATGATATTTATCTTAGTATACCACATATAAAGATAAATTATAGGCGGACAGGTCAAATTTTCACTACCTGGCACGTTTTAAGAAATTTTAAAATGAGCTACTAAAGTGCCAATACCAAATGGCGCTTCGTAAGAAATAATCTCCGGTTTATAATTTAAATTATCCAAAACTCCCAAAAGAACGATAATCGGACGCAAGCCGCATTCTTTGGCTTCTTGAACAAAGTTCGGATCAAAATTTATTATTTTATCAATATTTTTTTGTTTGAGAAATTTAATTAATTGCTTGTCAAATTTATTTTCAACAGGATTTTCCGTTTGATTCAAGGCATGAGATAAATCTCCGGAAGCAATGATGGCGATTTTTTTATCACTTTGCATAATTTCTTCTTTTAATCCTTGCCCGAATTCAAAATGTTTTTGATAATCCAATCCGGAAACACCAATTGGAATAATAGAAAAATTTGAAATATAATTATTATCCGATGGTGTTTTTTGAGTTAAATAATATAACGGTACGGTAACGCCATAATCCAAGTTTTGTTCGCTGATCATTGTTAAAAATGGCGGGGGATTAGCGGTTTCAAAACGTTCTCTGACTCTGTGTGTTAATTTTGAATCGCTTTTAAATTCCATTTTAGTGGTTAGATCTCCGAATAATTCAAGACTGCCGAAATATTTTTCAGCCAAATTTAAACAAAAAGCATCGGCAAAAATCAAACCATGCGGAGAAATAATAATAATTATATCCGGTTTTATTTTAACCAATTTATTTTTTAATTTTTTCATTGCTTCAACAGTCTTTTTGGCCATTTCAAGTTTTTCTTGGCCAATAGACGGAATGAGAATGGGGTGATGAGGAATAATTGCGGCAAAAGAAATCATAAGATTAGCTTTTTAGGAAGTTAGCTTATTAGCTTTTTAGTAATTAAATTTTTAACGGTTCACCTAAAGGATACATAGATAATACTGCTTCCGGAATGATTAAAATAGCGCTCCATTGATAACCCAAGGCGTCAAAAATTTCTTCAGAAGGAATAAGCAGTCGTTGTCCTTGAGTTATTAAATAAACATTCGGTTCGTTTGCGGTTTTAACCAGAGTCCCGTCTCTGAATTTAACCGGTTCGCCATTTTTAAATTCGGATAAGTATTCTGATTCAGCTTTGACAATGTGAAAATAGGGGAAATTGACGTCTAAAATAGACCGGTCAATAATAGGGTATTTTATGTCTTCTTCCACATAATAAACGCTTTTAGAGGCCTTATCTTGAAGCAGGGCGCCCGAAGGATAAGGAGTCAGTATCGGACTTCCTTTCTTATAAGTCAATAAATCGTTTGATTCAACCTTAATAACTTCTTCCGGATTAAATCCGATAGCCTTGAATATTTTTTCCGAGATGGAACGTTTCGCGCCGTCAATTAACATAAAAATTTCACCGCTGGATGCTTTGACAAGCGAATAATTTGGAAACGTCATCGGTTCGCCAACTTCAAATTTTTCAAGTTCTTTAGAGCTTACTTCTTTAACATTCTTGAAACTATGGTTAAGCAAGAAAATTGTTTTTGAATAAAATGGCCGTCGTTGATTATTTTGAATAAGCCAGACGCCGTTATCTCCTTCAGCTTTTAAAAGCGTTCCGTCGGTAAATTTGGAATCTGTTTTTTTGACAAACCATTTTTGCCAAATAGACCAAAATAATTTATTACCCGTAACATAGGGCGTGTAATTATAAAGAGCGGCAGTGGCTAAATTTTGCGGACTCACTTTTTGACGGCTTATTTTATATGTTTGTCCGGCGCGATAAAAAAATTCCCAAGGATGCTCTATAAAATAACGCAGCCGCCAAGCGGCGCGATCAACTTGCGTGGCAAAACCGGAAAAACGTTGAACCGGTTTGCGATAATCGTAACAACCGAATCCGGTCGCCCAATCATATTGTGAAGATTTTTTTGGGGGCCGTGAAATAAGAGTTTGTTCTTTTTGGAGTACGGTAATGATAATTTGAGGATTAACTTTATATTCTTGAGCCGCTCTCCAAATTATTTCAGAAGCTAATTTTTTTTTGCCGTCTACATCCGTGCATTGATATGTATCCAGTGTTCCGCCGGCATTTTCCAGAAATTTCTGAATTTCTTCCAAGGTCATGCTTTGATAATCAGTTAGGTCGTGATCGGAAATAATGGAATTTGGATTAAAAAAAACTTCAGCCCGGCATATTAACGGCCAATTAAAACTGGTTAAAATAAGAATTAATAAAACGGCAATTTTCTTTATAAAAGACATAGAATACTATATTTTATTATATTTACGACTTATGGTCAAGGGCGGAATTCTATGTTAAAATATTTAAATGATGAATTTCAATAAAAAATTTATTTGTTTTTGGGAAGCCATTTTATTCGTTTTAACTTTGGGATTGGGAATATTGGCTGTTTTCAGATTGCGTTCGTTTTTTACGTTAGGCGCTGTCAGTATTCCGTCGCTTAATATTTGGCAGTTTGTTTGGCGATTTTTTCTGGCCACTTTATTTATTTTTATTATTTCCATATTAGGTGAAAAATCAGGTAAGATTAAAGACATAATATTTAAAACTATTTTTATTTTAGCTGTATTCTCAGGGGGATCTATTTTATTGAATTTATGGATGCCAAGTATTTTTGCCTTAATTTTAATAGTTGTTTTGATTTTAATTTGGTTAATCAAGCCGACGGTTTTAGTTCATGATTTATTGGTAATTTTGGCAATATCAAGCATTGGCGCCATAATGGGCTTGGAATTTAAACCCCTGGAAGTAATTTTACTTTTATTGATTTTTTCCGTTTATGATTTTATCGCTGTTTATAAAACCAAGCATATGGTTAAGATGGCGAAAGAAATGATTAAAAGCCGGGCTATTTTAGGTTTTATTATTCCGTCTAATTTTAGAGATTTTAAGGAAAATTTAAAAAAAGTGCAACCGGGTGGAAATTTTTTGATTTTAGGCGGCGGCGATATTATTTTTCCTCTGCTTTTATGCGCGTCTTTGGCAGGAAAGGGGATTATAGATGTTTTAATAGTGGCTGTTTTTGCCTTGACCGGACTTTTAGCAAGCTTTTTGATTTTTAGCCGACGATCAAATCATCAGCCAATTCCTGCTCTTCCGCCTATTGCTTTGTTTTCAATTATTGGATATTTATTGAGTCTGATGTTATAAACTTGACCCCGTCAGAAGTTTGGCACAAGTCTTGATATTTTAGATAATTAGAGTTGCAAAGACGGCTTCGCCTTAAGCATTTATATATCAATGGTTTATAGATGAACTTCTAACGGGGTTGACAAAAGACAAATTTTGTGTTATATTTCTATTATATAGGTTCTTTGATTTAAAAAATAAAAAATGAAATAAAGAGGGAGGGAAAATGTCAAACACAAATTCCGCATTGCTTGAAGTTAAAAACAAGCATTTTTCTTTAAAAGATGTTCCCGTGGTTGTGGAAAATAATTATTCGGAAATTCAAAAAATCAAGAAACTCTTTAAGTCAAAAAAAGAAGAAGAGTTGAATTTGACTAAAGAATTT
>JAQUOF010000021.1 GCA_028717225.1 Patescibacteria group bacterium | reverse complement strand
AATTTATCCGTGAACTGGTAAAACATTTTGGCAAAGCCAAAGATGAAGTGATTTCTCCGAAAGAATATTTAGAATATGCCCAAGGATTGGAAATGGATAATGACAGATCAATGTCTGACAATTTGGTTAAAGGAGAAGCGGGGAGAATCAAAGAAGTGGCCAATGCTTATTACACTTATCAGCAATTATTATTGGATAACGGCGCTTTGGATTTCGGCGATTTGATTAATTACACCATTGAATTATTTTCAAAACGTCCGGAAATTTTGGAAAAATATCGCAAGAAATTCAAATATATTTTAGTGGATGAATTTCAGGATACCAATTGGGCGCAATATAAACTGCTTCAAATGCTTGCTCGGCCGAAAAACCCGTCACGCCGTAGCTCTGGAGCGGAGGCTGGTAATATCACCGTCGTAACCGACGACAAGCAGGCGATTTACCGGTGGCGCGGCGCGGCTTACAACAATGTGTTTCAATTAAAAAAAGATTTTCCAAAATGTAAAATTGTTTTCTTGGATGAAAATTATCGTTCCCGCCAGGCGATTCTTGATTTGGCTTATAAATTTATTGAACAAAATTATTTTGAAGACAAAGATTCCGGCGTAAAATTCAAAGGTTTGTTAAGTAAAAATTTAAAATCAACCCGAAAAGGAGAAGCGGAAATCGCGCATATTCATGCCAAAACGCAGGAAGAAGAAGCGAAAGAAACAGTTAAAAAAATCATAGAATTGAAAAAATCAAACCCCAAGGCGAGTTGGAATGATTTTGCCATTTTGGTCAGAGCGAATAATCAGGCGGAAATTTTTTGTCAAACTTTGCGCTGGAATAATATTCCTTATCAATTTTTGGCCAGGACCGGATTATTTTCCAAACCGATTGTGATGGATGTTTTGGCTTATCTGAAATTGCTCGATAATTATCATGAAAGCCCGGCTGTTTACCGCATTTTAACTTCGCCGATTTTTTTTGACAAACTTCCGAATCAAGATTTGATTAATTTGACTTATTGGGCTAATCGGAAAAATTGGTCAATTTACGAAGCCATTGCCAAAGTTTCAACTGTTCCGAATATTTCACCAAAAGGAATTGAAGAACTGAACAAGGTTCTGGTTTGGATTGAAAAACACACTCAGCTGGCGAAAAAAGAAAATGCCAGCAAAGTTATTTACGCATTTTTGGAAGACACCGGTTATTTGAAACTTTTGTCCGAATTGGCGGAAAAAGGCAATGAACAAAATATTGAAAATATTTTTTGGCTGCGGCAATTTTTCAATAAAGTTAAAAATTTTGAAGAAGTCAATTTGGATAAATCAATTTCCAATTTTATTCAAATGATTGATTTGATGTTGGACGCGGGGGATACGGGCGCGGTCGCGACTGAGGCCGAAGAAAGCGGTCCGGAAACAGTTAAAGTAATGACCATTCACGCCGCCAAAGGATTGGAATTTAATTGGGTTTTTGTCGTTAATTTGGTTGATCGCCGTTTTCCGACCACTGAACGGCATGAAGCCATTGAAATACCGACGGCTTTGATTAAAGAAATTATTCCCGAGGGCGATATTCATTTTCAGGAAGAACGGCGTTTGTTTTATGTCGCCATGACTAGAGCCAAAGACGGATTATTTTTAACTTCTGCTGAAGATTACGGCGGCAAAACAGTTAAAAAGTTTTCCAGATTTTTATATGAATTGGGCTTGATTAACAAAGAATTCCCGCCTAAGCCGATTCCTTCTGTTAAAGATTTGCACCAATTTTTAGCTCCAAAAGAAATAATGGTTTCGTCAAAAAGCGATTATCAATTGCCGACTAAATTCAGTTTTACTCAGTTGATGGCTTTTGAAACTTGTCCGCTTCAATATAAATTCGCTCATATTCTTAAAATTCCCAGAAAAGGAAAGGGCAGTTTGGTTTTTGGCCAGAGCATTCACAACACGCTTCAAAAATTTTTACAAAAATATTTGGAATTAAAAGACGCAGAGCAAACGGGATTGTTTGAATCGCAACCGTCGTCCGGCAAGAAAAAATCAAAAAAAGAAATAACTTTTAAGGATTTGATTCAAATCTATAATGAATGTTGGATTGACGAATGGTATGAAGATAAAAATAATCAAGATGAATATAAAGAAAAAGGAAAAAAGATTTTGAAAGATTTTTATAATAATTTCATGAAAAATCCGCCGAAAATAAAATCATTGGAACTTCCGTTTAATTTCAAATTGGGGGAATACGCGCTGAAAGGAAAAATAGACCGAATTGACGAAGTTGAAGGCGGGATAGAAATCATTGATTATAAAACCGGCAATTCAAAAGAAAAAATAGACGCGAATGAAAAACAGCAGCTTTTGATTTATCAATTGGCTTCCAGATCTTTGTTTCGCGAACCGGCAGTGCGTTTGACTTATTACTATTTGGAAACAGGGGATAAGATTTCATTTTTGGGCGACGAAAAAGAGCTTGAAGAAATTGAGGAAAAAATCAAGAAAATTATTAAAGAAATCAAGCAAAGTGAATTTTCGCCAAAACCCGGCCGATTGTGCCAATGGTGCGATTTTAAAGACATTTGCGAATACAAAGCTGTTTAAAATAAATATAAGCCCTGATCTAACAGGGCTTATAATACTGACTTTTTTTAAACAAGTTTTATAGAGATAACCTGGCTAAATTGTACGCAGAAAAATTCTACTTTATTTTTTTGAATACGGAATTCAGTTGAAGAATTTTTCTTTTGTCGGACTATTCCTGTAAGTTGGTGATAGCGAGAGATGCTTGTGCGTCCATAATCCTCGTAAATAACCACTTTTTTACCGAGATATGGCTTTAGTAAGGAATAGTTAGTCTTTCTCTTAAATTCTATTTGTTTTTCAGCAACCTCTAGCCATTGTTGCTTAAAATTTTTTGCTTTCATTTTCCTCGCCTCCTTTGTTAAAATAATATCACATTTTTTCGTTCTTGTCAAGGTTTTTATCAAGTGTTATAATATAATTATTCTAAATTCTATATTCTAACTTCTAAATTCTAAACTTATGACCCTAAAAAAATATCTCAATTTAATGACTATTTTAACCATTATTTGCTGGCTGGCTTGGGTGGCGGTGATTATTTTCATCAATCCGAGAGGAATGGGATTGATCGGTTTTATTTTGTTTTATTTCAGTTTATTTCTGGCCATTTTGGGCGCGGCCTCGCTGCTCGGTTTTATTGTCCGAACAAGATTGAATTTAAAACCGATTTTTGTCCAAGTGGAGCTGGCTTTTCGTCAGGGGATTTGGCTGGGATTGGTAATCGTTTCTATGTTGATTTTAAAAGGACTTGATCTCTTGCGCTGGTGGAATTTTTTATTTTTGGTTTTATTTTTCGTTGTTTTGGAATTTTTCTTTTTATCTTCTCAGAGAAAATATAAGGTGTAAACAGTTTTGTCTCCGGACGTTAAGTCGGAGCTACAAAACCTTTATCGAGCACTCAGTATAGTTTATCTAAGATAATTTTATTATAATTATTTCTAATGAGTAATTCGGGGGAAATTTTATAAATCATACTGAGTGCTCGATACTCAAAATTATAGTTAAATTTTCTTCACTTCGCTCTAAAATTTAAATAATTTTGGTATAAATATGAATTATAATTGGCTTAAAAAAATTTTACAGAATTTAAAATTAATGCCCGGAAAATCAATCAAAGGATTGGAGAAGGTTATTGTTGTGAAAATTATAGATATTAAACCGCATCCGAATGCCGACAGATTAAGAATTGTCATTGTGGATACGGGCGAGCGAAAAATGGAAATAGTTTGCGGCGCGCCAAATGTAGAAATCGGTCAAATGGTTCCACTGGCTCTTAAAGGAGCGAAATTGCCTTGCGGCATTGAAATCAAAGAAAGCGTTATTCGCGGCGTCAAGTCAGAAGCAATGCTTTGCGCCAAAGATGAATTGGGCTTGGGCCAAGATCATACCGGTATTTATATTTTGCCTCAGACGGCGAAAATAGGCGAACGAGTTGATAAAATTTTAAGATAAGTAAGTCAAAAAATATGCAAAAAAATATTATAATAAAAGATGAAAAAGAAAATACCTTGATTGAAGAAATCAACAAAAGAGGCGATGTTAAGGCGGAAAGAATTAAAAGGTTGTTAAAACTTCCGGATTTGACGAAAAAAGAGAATTCTCCTATCAAAATTTTGGTTGATCAAATAATAAAACTGCCGAGATTCGCGGATTTTGCATTGGTTGATTTTCCAAGAATCGTTTCGGTTGAAGAAAATTTTGATGTTTTGAATACGCCGGAGGACCATCCAAGCAGAAGAGAAACCGATACTTATTATCTTACCGATAAAGATGTTTTAAGAACGCAAACTACGGTTATGTGGCCTGTTTGTTTGAGGGATAAAAATATTTTGGAAATTTTGGAAAAAGACGGCCATTTTGGAGCGCTGTCAACCGGAATTGTTTTCAGAAAAGATGAAATTGACAGAAATCATTTTCCGGCATTTCATCAAATTGACGGTTTGTATATTTGCAAAAAATCGCAAAAAATTATCACCCTGGACGACTTAAAAGAAGTTGAGATCGATATTGCAAAAAGTATTTTCGGCAAAGACATTGAGTATAAATTTTTAGTGGACACTTTTCCTTTTACCGATCCTTCAGTGGAAATGGATGTTAAAATGGGAGAAAATTGGATGGAAGTTGTTGGTTCCGGGTTGGTCCATACGCAAGTTTTGAAAAATTTTGGAATTGACCCTGAAATTTACAATGGCTGGGCTTTTGGTTTTGGAGTGGAAAGATTAACAATGGTAAAAATGGGAATTCCTGATATAAGAATTTTTTGGTCAGACGATCCAAGAATCACCGGTCAATTCAAAGATATAAACAGTAAATTCAAAGAAGTCAGCAAATATCCCGCAACGACAAGAGACATCTCTTTTGTTATTGATAAAAATATAAATTTGAATAATTATTACGAAATCGTAAGAGATTTCGCGGAAAACTTGATTGAAGAAGTAAAATTTTTGGATAGCTATGAAAATGAAGAAAAATTCGGCAAAGATAAAAAAAGTTATACATTCAGAATTGTCTACCGCTCGCCGGAAAGAACTTTAACCAATGAGGAAATAAATAAAATACAAGAAGAGATTAGACAGAAGACTGCACAAGATTTAAACGCAGTCTTGCGCTAATAAATTTTAGCATCCATTTTTTAAGTTTTTAGGTTTTTAAATTTATGAAGTATGACATCATCACAATCGGCGGAGCCATACGCGATATTATTTTTTACACCAACGAAGGATTAGTGGTTAATAATCCAAATCCTTTGTGCGAAAAATTAATTGCTTTTGAATTAGGGGCTAAAATCTACACTGATGAAGCATATTGGTCATGGGGCGGGGGAGCGGACAATACGGGCGTTGGAGTGGCTAAATTAGGGCTAAAAACAGCTATTATTGTCAGAGTCGGCGCCGATAGTGAGGGCGATGAATTGGTAAAATATTTTAAAAAACAGGGCATAGAGACAAAATTTATTCAGCGCGATAAAAAAATTCGCACCGGTTTTTCGCTTGTTACAACCCTGAAAAATAAAAAAGCCCACACCATTTTTGTTTATCGCGGACCGGGCGAAAATCTAAATTCTTTGCCGAAAAATATTTCTACAAAATGGATTTATATTTCTTCTTTAAGCGCCAAATATTGGGAAAAAATGTTGGGCCAAATTTTAAAATATAAAGCGATTAAGGCTTGGAATCCTTCCATTGTTCAATTAAAAACCGGTTATTCAAAATTAGCCAAGTTCTTGAAAAAAATTGATGTTTTAATTCTTAATGAAGACGAAGCAAGAGAATTGGTTTTATCAGCCCAAAAAACAAAAGATTTGTCAATTAAACATTTATTAAAAAGAATTTATCAGATGGGGCCGAAAATTGTCGCCATTACTGCCGGACCAAAAGGAGTTTTTGCTTATAACGGTGATAAATTTTATTCTCACAAAATCAAGAAAGCCAACGTCGTAAATACGGTTGGGGCAGGCGATGCTTTTTCCTCGGGTTTTATTGCCGGTTTATTTTACGATAAAAATGATATTCAAAAAGCGCTTCATTGGGGAATTTTAAACAGCGCTTCAGTGATTGCCAAAATCGGCGCTCAAGAAGGTTTATTAAATAAATCAAACTTAAAATTTTAAAAAATTTCGCATATGATTATAGAAATTCCAGTTGAAATTTCCGCCAGACATATTCATTTAAGCCGCGAACATTTGGACGCGCTTTTTGGCGCTGGTTATGAATTGAATAATTTAAAAGAACTTTCTCAAAAAGGGCAATTTGCCACTTCGGAAACGATTATCATTCAAACGGAAAAAGATAAAATTGAAAAAGTGAGAATTTTGGGTCCGGTGAGAAAACAAACTCAAGTGGAAATTTCCAAGACTGACGCCAAAAAATTGGGTATTAATCCGCCAATCAGACATTCCGGAGATTTAAGCAGTTCTGCGGGTTGTATATTGATCGGGCCAAAAGGCACGGTTTTACTGAAAGAAGGAATTATTATCGCATGGCGTCATATTCACGCTACGCCGAAATATATGCAAGATTATAATTTGGACAGCAGAAAGTTTGTTTCGGTAAAAATCAGCACTCCTTCAAGAACTATTACTTTTCATCAGGTTTATCTTCACGTTGACCCGAGTTTTACGCCGGTTTTGTGTTTGGATACTGATGAAGCCAATGCGGCCGGAATTGAAGGGCTGATTTCAGGAGAAGTTATTTTGGATTAAATTATGTCTAAAAAAATCGCAGTCATAATTGTTGGTTATAACGGCCGGGAATATCTCCCGGATTTGTTAAATAGTTTAAAGAATCAAACTTTAAAACCAACGGAAATTATTTTTGTTGATAATAACTCAACGGATGGAAGTCAAGAATTTTTATCTAAATTCCAGATTCCAGATTCTAAATTCCAGATTATTTTGAATAATCAAAATAAAGGTTTTGCCCAGGCTAATAATCAGGGGATAAAGGAATCTTTTAAGAATAATTCGGATTTTATTTTTTTATTAAATCAGGATACAATTTGCGATAATAATTGTTTGGAAGAATTGGCAAAAGCGGCGGAAAATGAAAATGCCGAAACTTTTGCCTTTCAACCGCTTGTTCTTTGCTGGCCGGAAAAAGATAAAATTCAAACCTCGGGCGATAAATTTCATTTTTTGGGCTTTGGTTATTCCGGCGGTTATAAGCAACCAGTTAACCAGTTAACCAAGCAACCAAGCAACCAAGTTACTGATATCACATACGCTTCCGGTGCGGCGATGTTTATAAATGCTCAGGCCTTGAAAGAAGTTGGTTTGTTGGACGAAGATTTATTTATGTATCACGAAGATCTGGATCTTTGTTTAAGAGCGCGTTTCTTGGGTTATAATATATTTTTAGCGCCTCAATCTTTGGTTTATCACAAATATAAGGCCGGCGTTTCTTCTCATCGCTGGTATTGGTCGGAAAGAAACAGGGGATTGACTTTGCTTAAATTTTATAAACTGCCGACTTTGATTTTGATTTTTTTGCCTTGGTTGTTTATGGAATTGGGAGTTTTAGGCTATAGCTTAATGACCGGCTGGTTTTCCTTGAAAATAAAAACTTATTTTAGCGCTTTGCGTCTTGTTCCTAAAACTTTAATCAAGCGGGCGAAAGTTCAAAGAACCAGAAAAATCAGCGACCGACAATTTTCCAAATATCTGGAAGCAAAATTTAATTTTGCCGGATTTGAACATCCGTTATTGAAATATTTGGTTAATCCGATTTTCGGTTTGTACTGGAAAATATTTAAAAAAATAATCTTTTGGTAAGTGAGATAAATCAAAAAAAACAGCAGACAATAACTGTCTGCTGTTTTTTTGATTTAATTATTTTAATGTTTTTTGGAAATCAGCGACTTCACCCAATAGTTCGTGTTTTTCATTGTTCGGTGACTGGTAATAAATTTTAGCAGTGCCATTTTTAGCTACTTCTACGCTGATATAACTTCCTGAATCACTTTTAAAATAGTTCGTGTCAACTCCGTTAATTTTTTCAATCCCCATAAGTTTTATAAGCGCTCTTTGCTCAAAATCCGAAGTAAAGCCGATAAAAATAGGTTTTGATTCTTGATTTGTTTTGCCAAGATTATTTTGTTTTTTCCACCATCTTTCAAGAATTATTAAATAATTTTTTATTCTTTCTTTAATTTCTTCCATGGTTTCTATGCCTCTTTTATTCATTTCTTCGTGGAAATTAGGATCTTTCACCGTACCCCATGGATCTTGAATATTTAATTCTTCAGCAACTTCCATCAGTGGCAGCCAATGGCTGTTGATATCGGTCAACTTATCAGTATGAGATAAAATCGGCTCATCAATATCCACTCCTTGCTTTTCCAAGGCATTAACAACAGAATTATATGTGAAAAGATGCCTGGTTCTCGGACCAACCAACATAATCGGTTTGAAATTTTTTTCTTTAATCAGATTGGTTAAATAATTCAAATTTTTTCTTTCTTTAATTTCATCAATTCCTCCTTCAAATTTGGCTCTGGCCGTTAATTCTTCTTGTGTTTCATGTCCGTTTTCTTGGTAAATATTGTCAGTTTCAACACCCGGAATAATAATTTTTGATTTTGAACTTTTGGAAAGATTCTGCAGTTTATTTTTTTGAGGCAGATTTTTTTCAGGAATTTCAGGTATTTCAAATTTTTTAAATTGAGCGCCGCCGTAATTTTTTTCTCCTGAGAATCCGTGTTCTTTCATTTTTTCATCCATTTCAGGATCATAAATTGGCGGGTCGTGGCGAAATAAATAAAATATTTCCACCGGTTCTTCGGGAATGCCTTCCTTGGATTCAATTCTTTTGTGTTCCAACCACATATTTTTTTGATCAATTTTTTCCATAAAGTTTTTCTATTTTTAATTTCATGATTTCTTTTTCTATTTTAAAATATCTTTCCAAATCCATCATGAGTACTCCTTTTGAATTTTCGCCGCCGACCAAGTATTCCACCGTTCCCATGACGTAATTTCTCAATAGAAGAAAATTTTTAATATTTTTTTTCTCCTCTTCTAATATTTTTCTTGTTTTTTTGTACTCGTTAATATAATAACTCGCATAACTCCAATCGTTATTTTTTACATAAATGTCCCAAAGCATATACGGCAATCCGATAAAAAGGGGACCGTTGAATAAATCGTCAAAATCTAACACAGCAGCCAATTTTCCTTTATTTTCAATAATATTAAATGCGTGAATGTCTTTGTGCACGATCGCGATTGGCAGCTTTTTAAAGTTAATTGAAAGTTTTAAAGCGCGAGACAGGAAATTTTTTAATTCTATTTTTTTTAAATTTTCAAGATTTATTTTATCTACTGACAAAAGATCAGTATATAAATAATTTTTTGATTTTTCCCCGGTATCGCAAAGTTTGAACAAATTTGAATATTTTGAATTAAAAGTTGGCGCGAGTAAATGTATTTTTGCCTGAACAAAAGCCAAATCTTTAAGCAACTTTTTTGAATAAAATTTAGGATGGTTTCCTTTGAAAAATTTTGTAAGTATGCTGTACCATAATTTCCCGTCAATTTCAGTCTCGGCAATATAATTATTTTTTTTAACAGGCACAACTTCCGGAACAGGCAATCCGCGATTAAACAAAAAATTTATATAATCAATTTCTAAACGTATTTCATTTTTGGTTCTTCTATTTTGGCAATAAACGCGCATGGCATACTTATTTCCACCTTTTTTTGTAATGATTATAGTAGTATTATGCGCGCCTTTGGGATTAACTAAAAAATTAAAATTATTGATAGAATAATTTTTTAGTATTTTTGCGATATTCTCCTTTACAGGATTGATTTGTCCTTGATCTAATTTTGACATAATTACAAAATCGCCATTAAATTTACAGCCTTATTATCAATAATAATACAAAATATCATCTTAGTCAAGATATGAAAATTAAGAATTTTTACTTGCTTTAAAGCAAAAGGCGGTAGACAATTCTTGTCTGCCGCCTTTTTTATTATTTCTCTAACCCCCCATTGAATACAGTCGTTATTAACATAGCTACTGAGAAGATAACTGAAAATGTCAAGATAAACATCCCCTCTAAAACACCAGCAAAAAAATTATATATTCGCCCGCAATGTCTCATTTTTACCTCCTTTTTACCGGTATAAAAACTTAACCTGGAACCAAATCCAGCATTTAAAGAATCCCAAAATAATAAGAAATATTAGGAGTAGACACCAGTTTAAAGGCATCTTTTCTAATTGTTTTTGGGTATTTTTAGAAAGTATCCAAATTTTTCGGAATATCATTACTACCCCAACTATTACCCCTGCTATTAGGAGACCGGCCGGAATACAAGGGAAAACGATACACAGAATAACAACTCCCAGATGTGATAGTTTCATTTCAAACCTCGGTGGTTTATATAATTTTTCCATTACCTCCTCCTTGTTTGCCTATTGGCAATCAATTTAATTTTAATTTCAAAGGACTTCTTTAAGCTTTTATATGAATATTTTAGCGCATTTTTTGATTTTTGTCAAATTGTTATTTTTTTGTTAAAACCAAAATTTCCTGATTCATTGATTCGCCGCCTTGATTGTCTTGCTTGATTAAATCTTTCCAATCACCAAGGAAAATATCAAAACCATAAGATTCGGCAAGTTGCTTTATTTTTTTCGCAGAGTGAAAATATTTTACTGTTTCAGCTCCTTCCAAATAACCGGAATTCGGATCGCCTGACACCTTGAAAAATTTGACCGTAAAATTATCGCCGTCTTTCAATATTCTGATTTCATTGTCGGGAAATTGTTCGCCGTTATATAAAAAACGCGCGTTTGTATGAAGGCTTTTCATTTTTGGATTTGAATAACCGATAGTAGTGATAATTTTACCGCCTTGCTTTAATTTTAACGCAAGCAACTTGAATAATTCATCAAGATTATTTATATCATCAATCACATATTTCATTATAGCCAGGTCAAGTTTTTCATTTTCAAGGCCTTGTAAGTATTCCAAAATTTCATTTTTGATAAATGTTATAACTTCTTTTCGATTTTGATATTTTTCATCGGAAATATATTTTTCCGCCAATTCCAGCATATACGGTGATATATCCACCCAATCAATATGGCCGTGCGGTTCTTTCAGTAACTTGCTGAAAAATTCATGATATCTGTCGGGATGAGCGCCTCCGCCCAATTCAGCGGCATAAATCGGATCAGTCATATCTTTTATTTCTTGCATAATTGTTCGATCAACAATTTCTGCGACTCTGAAATTTTTATCGTTTTGCTCAAGCTCGGCGAATTGTTCGGCAATTTCCGGCGAGAAATACATTTCTAATCCTTTGTGATTATTAAAATGATTTTTTATTTTTTCTTGATCCATATTAAGCTTTAATTTTTTAAGAATGTTTTTCATTCATTTTATCCCAATCCCAATCTCTTTTCTTGTTTGAATTTATTTTTTTTAATATTGATTTCTCAACATCTATATTTAAAACACCGCAAAGATGCAAAATGCGCTGAATAGCATCACTCAATTCTTCTTTAAGGCCGTTCTTGCCATTAATATTTTTATGGCGATAAGCTTCAAATGCCTCGGAGATTTCCGAATGAATTAAGGCGATTTTTTCCGCCACATTAATTTCTTTTGGTTTTACGCCAAATCCTTTTTCTTTGGCTTGCTTCATAATTAAATCTGTCAGTTGTTGTATTGTCATAAAAATATTTTAATAAATTCTATGCTAAATTATTGACTTTAGCCTTTAATTATAGTAAAATTATAGCATAATTAAGGATCTCGTAAAGAATCTATGAATATCGCTCATATTGTTTCAACATTTCCTCCTTATTTCGGCGGAATGGGTAATACCTGTTATTACCAGGTTAAAGAATTCGCCAGAAGGGGACACAATGTTTTGGTTTTAACGCCAAGATACGGAGGTAAGAAATTACCGACCCAAGATTATGATTTTCGGACTATTTATTTAAAACCGTTTTTGAAATTCGGAAACGCCGCCATGGTGCCGCAAGTTACTTGGCATTTGAAAAATTTTGACATTATTCATCTCCATTGGCCGTTTATTGGAGCAGAATTTATTATTTTCGCCAAACTTTGCGGTTTGATTAAAAAGTCATTGGTTGTTCAATATCAAATGGATTTGATTGATCGCGGTTGGCGCGGAATATTTTTTAAACTTTACAGTTTATTTTTTATTCCTATATTAGCCAAAGCGGCTGATAAAATTTTAGTTTCTTCTTTTGATTACGCCCATTATTCCCATATCAGACGATATGTTGATCGTTTTGAAAAAAAATTTATTGCCGTGCCGCTGGGAGTTGATATGAGCAAATTTTATCTTCAACCAAAAGATGACGAATTGTTAAAAAAATATAATTTGTCTTATCGTGAAAAAATTGTTTTATTTGTCGGCGGACTGGATCGGGCGCATTATTTTAAGGGGATTAATGTTTTAATCAAGGCCATAGCTAACGTAAATTGTAAATTGATTATTGTCGGCGAAGGCGATTTAAAACCGAAATATCAAGCCCTGGTCAATAATTTAAATATAAAAGAAAAAGTTATTTTTGCCGGCTATGTTTCAGACGAAGATTTGCCTAAATATTATAATTTGGCTGACGTTTGCGTTCTGCCGTCAATCGGCCGTTCCGAGGCATTTGGCTTGGTTTTAGTTGAAGCCATGGCTTGCGCCAAGCCGATTATTGTTTCTGATTTACCCGGACCGAGAACCTTGGTTCAAAATAACGGTTTTAAAGTTAAGATTGGAGATGTTAATGATTTAAGGCAAAAAATATCTTTAATTTTGGAAGATCAAGTTCTAGCCAATCAACTTGGCGCGCAAAGTTTTAAGTTGGTAAAAGAACAATATAATTGGCCGACCTCGGTTCAAAAATTAGAACAAATTTACCATGAAGAAATTGTTTTTAAAAATTAGAGAAGATAAAAATTTTGTTTTTACGTTAACGGCGATACTTTGCGTTGTTGGTTGGTTTTTATTAGTAGTACACGGAATTTTTTCTCGTTCATTACAAATCAGCCTTGGGCTGATATTTTCTATTTTTTATTTTTTAATCAATTCCGTTTGGTTGGCAAAAATTTTAGCGCGTTTGGGTTTTGAAAAAGATTTTCAATTTGTTTTCGGTTTATTCTTGCTGCTTTTTTTAATCGCTTTCGGCATAGCTGTGCCGATTGTTTTTTATAAAATAACGCCGATTTATTTGGCGTTTTTATTAATTTTGCTGACAGTTGTTATTTCTCTGTTAAGCCGCTTAAAAAGAAAAGGGGAGAGAGAAGAAATAGAGAAAAAATTGGTGCTGGTTGAAAATAATGAAAAAATTAAAATTCCAAAATTTATTTTTGTTTTATTCGGCCTGGCTTATATTTTTTGCTGGTTTTTGCTTTTCAGAGCGCGAACAGGTGCTGATATTCGTTCGCCATGGACGGTAATTCATCCTTTTTATCTTTACGGCTGGCTGTTTATAATTTTTATAATCGGTCTTTTAATTTTTTCCAAATGCCGTTTAAAGACATTTTTATTTTTTATTATTTTAACTTCTTTGCTTTTGCATTCTTATTTATTGGTAACATATCAGACCGGTTTTGGCGGGGATAAATGGCGGCATCTTGGTGCGGAACAATGGCTGATGGACGGGCATATTTACACGCCGGCTCTTTTCGGCGAACAGATTTCTTACAAACAATTGGGGCCGATAAAAATTCCCGAAGTTTTTATTGCGGGCAATAAAACTTCTTACGCCAATATGTGGGGGATGACCATCGCTCTTTCTTGGCTGACAAAAAT
>JAQUOF010000020.1 GCA_028717225.1 Patescibacteria group bacterium | reverse complement strand
TTTTCCACAGCCGTGGGTTTGGTTTTATACGGACCGAAAAGCAGCATCAAAAACACGAAAGTTCTCAAAAATGAAACTTTTTCAAAAGTGAAAAAAATGTTTAAAAATTTAATGCCTTTTTAAACTATGGCTCAATCCAAGAATCAATCGTCAAAGTTGGCGGTAAAAATAAAAGTTGTCGGTATCGGCGGAGCGGGTGGGGCGACTATCGGCAGATTGATTAAAGCTAAAATAAACAATATTGAATATATTGCCATTAATACTGATTTTAAATCTCTGGATTCAATAAAAGGCAAGGTTCAAAAAATAAAAATAGGAAAAAAAATCACCAAAGGATTGGGAACGGGAATGAATTTGGAACTGGGCAGAATGGCGATTGAAGAAAATATCAATGAGGTGAAAAAATCTTTAAACAACGCTGACTTGATTTTTATCGTTTCCGGATTGGGCGGGGGAACAGGCAGCGTGGTAACGCCCATTGTGGCGGAATTGGCGAAAAAAAACGGAGCTCTTGTTATCGGCGTAATGACTACGCCTTTTATTTTTGAAGGAGCTCAGCGCAAGCATATTGCCGACGAAGCTCTTAAAAAAATAATTCATCGCGTTGACGCGATGGTTACTATTCCGAACAGCCGGCTTTTGCAGACCATTGATAAATCAACACCTTTATTGGAAGCGTTTAATATTTCCGCTGAAATTTTAAAACAGGCGATAGAAGGAATTTATAATATTCTTAATTTGCCGGGCTTGATTAATATAGATTTTATTGAAGTCAAATCGGTTATTGAAAGTGCCGGCGAAACAATACTCGGCATGGGCACGGCCGAAGGAGCGGACCGAGCCAGGCAAGCCGCGAAATTGGCTTTGGAAAATCCATTGATAGATATTTCTATCAAGGGAGCGAAAAAAGTTCTTTGCACTATCAGCGGCGGTCCGGATTTGACAATGAATGAAGTTTATGAAGTCACTCAGGAAATCACCAATCAAATCGGCAAGGACGCGCAAATTATTTTCGGCGCGGTGACGGATGATAATTTGAAAAATCAAGTTAAGGTGACGATTGTCGCCACCGGTTTCAGCCAATTGCATTCTTATATGCCCATTTTTGAGGCGTTTCACAAAAAAGAATTTACCGAAACTCCGCTGCCTCAAAAATCTTCAATTAAAGAAGAAAAAAAAGAAATATTGAAAATAGAACCGATTTCAAAACAAGAATATAAATCAAAGTTTCAAAACAACAGCGAATTGTCGGAAGATGAATTGGAAATTCCCGCTTATTTGAGAAAGAAAAAGGGGTAATTTGAAATCGCTAATAATTAAAAGATATAATAAATATATGAAAGAAAAAATGAAGAAAATATTAAATTGGATAAATAAAAATAAGGTAATTTTAATAATTTTACTAGTATTATTAGCGATAGGATTGTTTTGTTGGTTTCAAATATGGTCTCAAACAAGTGAGGAGAAGATTTACTCTTTCTGTACAAAGAACCATTCTTATAGAGAAGCAACACAATGTATGATAGAGCATGGCATGCTGTCTCCTTTAGATGAGAAAACAAGGGATGAACTGAAGAAAAATTACGGTTTTGAAATTCAATATTAAGAAAAAATAATTCCCGCGTATTTGAGAAAGAAAAAGGGGTAATTTGGAACTGCAAAATAAATAAATTATAAATTAATTAATAATATGTATGGAAAATATTCAACAAACAATAATTAAATTTAGTGAAATTAAAGAAAATCTTGTAAACGCTTTGAATGAAAAATTAAAAAATAATAAATTATATATTCCGGAAAAAGTGACTATTATTGAGGGATTTGTTAATCAACCATTGTCAATGGAATTAACAGGGTCTTTTGTAATTGGTGGCCCGGCAGTACCGATGATTATGTTAGTTGGTAATGATAGCGGTCGAATTTATTATTTTGCACTTAAAGCAATTTTACCTGAAATTAAAATATAAATATGGCAGAAGAATTACAACCAACCAAACCTAATGGGGGTCAACCCACACAAGGAGAAGCTCCAACTACTCTTGCGGATGCCCAAAAAGAAATTAAAGATCAAAAAGTTGATACGGAAAAAAGTTTTATTCAACCCACACAAGGAGAAGCTCCAATTACTCTTGCGGATGCCCAAAAAGAAATTACTATAGCAATAGAATCAGCAAAGAAAGATTTTTTGGACGAAACAAGTAAAGAAATAAGAAAGCAAGTGCAAACCGACAAAGCTTCTTTAATTACTGTGTTTGGCATATTTGCTTCAATTACTTCCTTTCTTACAATTGAATTTCAATTTTTGAGAACAATTTGTAGCTTTGAGAAGATAATAGGTTTTACATTAATATTAGCCTCTTTACTGCTTTGTTTTAATCTCGCCTTAGATTATCTAGTGAAATCAAGAACAGATAAGGATACACCGAAACCAAACATATTCTTTAGTGTTTTTTTGGTTATATTATTTATATTAGGAATTTGTTTTATGTATTCAGGAAATGAAGAAAAATGTAAGGATAATAAAATATATGAAAAATATTTAGAAAGTTTTGAAAATCAACAAAAAGAATTTAATCAGAGCTATGTAAACGAACAAAGCAAAAAATATAATGAAATAGAAGTTGAAATTGGAGATATTAAAAATCAAATAAAAAAATAACTAAAAATCATTTAATATAAAACTATGAAATACTTTTTAACAATTTTGGCAACATTAATAGCTATACCATCGACATGGCATTATTATAGGTGGTGTATATGGAATAATAGAATTAATCGCCCACGTATTTATTGGTCTTATAAGGGTGCTTTAGTTGCAATTCTCTTAATGTTGGTTTGGCTTGGTGTGGTTTTATTTTTCTTCAAGTGGTATTTTGTATTTATCCCAATTGTCATTATAGTTATTTTAGGAAAGGTAGCATTTTATCAATCTTTGAATGCTGTAAAGAAGGAATACATGGGCGACGGGAAAAGCGAAAAAGAAGCTGAAGAATTAGCAAGGCTCGAGATAAAAAACTATGATCGCTAATATCAGAATTTTTTTAAAAATATAATATGGAAATATTTGGAATAATTATCGCATTTATTGGTGTAGTGATAATAGTTTTTTTTCAGATATGGTTATTATGGCTTTTGCCAATGAAATTAATAAAAATAATGGCAAAAAAACGCAATCAAGAAGAACCGCGTGGTTTATTGTTTTATTTAACAATAATTTTTAGTTGGTGGATTCCACTTTTTTATTGGATTGGATTACGTTATGAAAATAAGAAAAGTGAAACTAAAGAAAAAGATATAAAGTGAAACTATTATTTTTTTCCGAAAAAACCATTGTCAATAAATTAATTTTGTGATATAATATTACTGATGAAAAATAAACAAACAGACAAAAAGCAAGAAGTTAAAATAACACCTCAAGACAAAAAGAAGGCGGATATTAAGGAATATGGCGCCAAGCAAATTACCGTTCTTGAAGGATTGGAACCGGTCAGAAAAAGACCGGCCATGTATATTGGTTCAACCGACTTAGCCGGCTTGCATCATCTTATTTGGGAAGTGGCGGATAATGCTTTGGACGAAGCCACGGGCGGTTATTGCAATGAAATAAGCATTGAACTTTTGGAAGGCAATAAAGTCAGGGTTTCGGATAACGGCCGAGGTATTCCGGTTGATATTCACAAAGGCACGGGCAAAAGCGCGCTTGAAGTTGTAATGACTAAACTTCATGCCGGCGGAAAATTTGACCAGGGAGCTTATAAAATTTCAGGAGGATTGCACGGCGTTGGTGTTTCAGTGGTAAATGCTTTGTCGGTTTATACAAAAGCGGAAGTCAAACGGGACGGAAAACTTTGGGCCCAAGAATATAAACGGGGAATTCCGACCGGAAAAGTCAAACCGACCGGAAAAGCAGAAGGGAGCGGCACAATCATTACTTTTCAACCCGATCCGGGAATTTTTCCAAAAACAGATTTTAATTTTGAAACAATTTTAAATCATCTTCGCCAGCAAGCTTATTTGACGCGCGGAATAAAAATCAGTGTTTCCGACGAATCGTCTCCGAAAAATAAAAAATCATACACTTTTTATTTTGAAGGCGGAGTATATTCGTTTGTTCAATATTTAAATAGAACCAATGAACCGCTGCATCCGAATGTTTTTTACGTGGCCAAAGAAGCGGAAGATATTTTCGTGGAAGTCGGTTTTCAATACACAAATGATTTCAGGGAATGTCTGCTCGGTTTTGCGAATAATATTTATACTCCCGAAGGCGGATCGCATGTGGTCGGTTTTCGTTCGGCTTTGACCAGAGTATTAAACAGCTATGCCAGAGATAAAGAATATATAAAAGAAAAAGACGCCAATTTATCGGGTGATGACGTCCGAGAAGGATTAACCACGGTTATCAGCGTAAAATTAAAAGATCCGCAATTTGAAGGCCAGACCAAAAGCAAGTTGGGAAATGTTGAAGCGAGAACGGCTGTTGATACGATTTTTTCCACTGCTTTCAAAGATTTCTTGGAAGAACATCCCAAAGACGCGGAAGCGATTATCAAGCGGTGCGTTTTGTCGGCTAAGGCCAGACAAGCGGCCAAATCAGCCAGAGAAACGATTTTAAGAAAAGGCGTTTTGGAAAGCTTGGCTTTGCCGGGGAAATTAGCAGATTGCACTTCAAGAGATCCTCAGTTAAGCGAACTTTTCATCGTAGAAGGAGACAGTGCCGGTGGAAGTTGTAAAATGGCGCGCGACAGAATGTATCAAGCTATTTTGCCTTTGCGCGGAAAAATTATGAACGTTGAAAGAGCTCGTTTGGATAAAATTCTTTCCAATCAAGAATTGAAATCTTTGGTTATCGCCTTGGGAACGAATATCGGCGAACAATTTGAAATTGAAAAATTGCGCTATCATAAAATTATTATTATGACTGATGCGGACGTGGACGGTTCGCACATCAGAACTCTTCTTTTGACTTTTTTCTACCGTTATTTTCCGGAATTGGTTAATCAAGGATTTATTTACGCGGCTCAACCGCCTTTGTATCGCGTTCAATTCGGCGGCAATTCAAAATATTTTTACAACGAAGAAGATAAAGATAAATTTTTAAAACAGGAAAGAAATGACAAATCAGGAGAGGTAGGTAAGGCCTGCCTGCCGGACAGGCAGGGTTTCAAAGTAAAGAAAATAGGGGATAGTCCAAAACAATCAGCGCCGAAAAATTTTAACATTCAAAGATATAAAGGTTTAGGTGAAATGAATCCGGACGAACTTTTTGAAACAACCATGAATAAAAACACCCGTATTTTGAAAAAAATAGAAGTGGAAAATGCTTCCAAAACAGACGAGATATTTGATATTTTAATGGGCAAAGACGTTGAACCGAGAAAAAGGTTTATTCAAACGCACGCCAAGGCCGTTAAAAATTTGGATATATAAACAGCTTCTTAGCTTGTAGCTTATTAGCTTTTTAGGCTGAAGCTAGTTTTCCACTTGCATGTTTTTAAACGAGTGTTATAATTAAAATATAAGACCGCAGAGGTCTTTTTAAGAACCAAATATTATTATATGATAAATAAGTTTAACAATTATATTAAAAGTTCCATTAGCGAACTGAAAAAAGTGGCTTGGCCTTCACGAAAAGAAACCACAAACCACACTATTTTGGTTATTGGTATAAGTTTAGGCCTCGCTGCTTTTTTAGGTTTGATTGATTTTTTCTTAACCAAATTATTACAAGTGATATTATAAATTTATGCCTAGGCAAATTCAACAAGAAGGCCGCCGTTGGTATGCCATTCATACTTATGCCGGATACGAAGAAAATGTGGCCGAAAACTTGCAGCAAAGAATTGACTCAATGGACATGCACGATAAAATTTTTAATATTTTAATTCCTACCGAAAAAAGAATTAAAATAAGAAATAGCAAGCGAAGAGTGGTGATTGAAAAAATGTTTCCAGGTTATGTATTGGTGGAAATGGATGTAACCGACGATTCATGGTATGTGGTCAGAAACACTCCGAATGTTACGGGCTTTATCGGTTCAGGCACCACGCCTACTCCGTTGTCCGACGCGGAATTTAAAAATATTCAAAAAAGAATGGGTGTTGAAGAACCCAAATATAAAATTGATATCAGTATCGGTTCTCCTGTTAAAATCAATGATGGACCGTTTAAGGGTTTTGAAGGCAGAGTAGAGGAAGTTGACGAAATGAGAGGAAGATTGAAAGTTTTGATTTCCGTCTTCGGCCGCGAAACTCCTATTGAATTAGACTTTTTACAGATTAAGAAGATTTAGTTGTTAGTTAGTGGTTTTTAGTTTTAGTTTAAAAGTTTTTAGTTTATGGCAACCGGATTAGAAAATCTACGGATTTACAAGTTGGCAGAGGAATTAGAAATAGAAGTACATCAGATAACTAAAAAATTTCCTAAAGATGAAATATATAGAAGCGTTGATCAGCTAAGAAGATCTTCCTGTTCAGTATCAAACAATATTGCCGAATCTTATTATAAAGCTTCTATCAAAGAGAAAACAAGATTTTTAAATATAGCCAGATGTGAAGCAGAAGAAACAAAAAGAAATATTTTGCGTTCTTCCAAAAAGGATTTTATTTCCGAAGAGAAAACTAACGATCTTGCGGATAAATATACAGTTTTATTGAAAGGAATTTTCGCTTATATAAAATTTTTAATGCTTCAAGAAGCGAAAATTAAGAAACCAAAAACTAAATAACTATAACCAAGAACTATAAACTTTAAACTATATATGGCTAAAAAAATAAAAAGCGTTATTAAACTTCAAATTCAGGCAGGACAAGCTAATCCCGCGCCGCCAGTCGGACCGGCATTAGGCCAGCACGGTTTAAATATCGCGGAATTTTGCAAAAAATTTAATGACGCCACTAAAGATAAAATCGGCAACATTATTCCGGCGGAAATTACTGTTTTTGAAGACAGGACTTATTCTTTTGTTCTCAAAACTCCTCCTGCTTCGGAATTGCTTAAAAAAGCGGCCGGCATCGAAAAAGGTTCAGGAAAACCTTTGCAAGTGAAAGTCGGAAAAGTAACCAAAGCTCAAATCAGAGAAATTGCCAAAATAAAATTACCCGATTTGAATACTGATAATTTGGAAGCGGCCTGCAAAATTATTGAAGGCACAGCCAGACAAATGGGCATTGAAGTCAAAAACTAGCTTTTTAGGTTGTAGCTTGTAGCTTCTTAGGTTGAATTTCTAAGAGACTAAAAGCTAATTCCTAAGAAGTTAATTCCTAAAAAGCTAATAAGCTAATTCCTAAAAAGCTAAATTTATGTACAGCAAACGTTATCAAAAAATAAAAAAACAAGTAGATTCTTCTAAATCATATAATTTAGGCGAAGCTATAGATCTTATTAAAAGTTTGAAATCCGCCAAATTTGACGAGACGATTGATATTCATATTAAATTGGGTATTAATCCTTCCAAGACAGAACAGCAAGCCAAGGGTTCTGTTATTTTGCCAAATGGAGCGGTAAAAACCAAAAAAATTGTTGCTTTTGTCTCCGAAAAGCACGTTCAGGAAGCCAAAGACGCCGGAGCTGATTTGGTTGGCGGCGAAGAATTGATTAAAGAAATCAAAGAAACAGGCAAATGCAATTTTGACGTGGCCGTCGCTCATCCTGATATGATGAGAAGTTTGGCTCAAGTGGCAAAAGTTTTAGGACCAAAGGGTTTGATGCCAACGCCAAAACTCGGCACTATTACTGAAGATATTTCTAAAATTATCGGTGAATTGAAAAAAGGCAAAGTGGCTTTTAAAAATGACGCCGGTGGAAATGTTCATCAGGCAATGGGAAAAGTTTCTTGGAATAAAGAAAAAATTCAAGGCAATATGGAAGCGTTTTTAACTGCGGTTAGGAAATCAAAACCGGCCGGAGTGAAAAGTAATTTTATTAAATCAGTATCCATAGCTTCAACTATGGGTCCCGGATTAAAGATTAGTATCTAATTTATGAAGAAGAAAGGGCTATTCATCGTTTTAGAAGGAACTGATGGCTCGGGAAAAAGCGAACAATTTAACCGTTTGCTTAAAAGATTAAAAAAATTAGGTCATAATATAAAAACAGTGGACTTTCCGCAATACGGGAAGTCTTCTGCTTATTTCGTGGAAAAATATTTAACCGGCGAATATGGCGGATGGAAAGAAGTCGGACCTTATAAAGCTTCGCTTTTTTACGCTTTGGACAGATTTGATATTTCTGCGCAAATTAAAAAATGGCTAAAACAAGGAAATATAATTTTAGCCAATCGTTATGTGGCTTCAAATTTGGGGCATCAGGGCGTTAAAATTAAAAATAAAAATACTCGGCATAATTTTTTCAAATGGATTAATGATTTGGAATATGGAATTTTGGGCATTCCCAGACCGGATATCAATTTTTTTCTTCACGTGCCGGCCAAGGTGGCTTATAAATTAGTGGCTAAAAAAGGTGCACGCGAATATTTGCACGGTAAAAAAAGAGATATCCATGAACAGGATATCAAACACTTGCAGCAAGCGGAAAAAAATTATTTGGAAATTGTAAAATTTTTCCCCAAAGATTTTTTATTGATTGAATGCGCTTCCAATAATAAGCTTTTAAGCAGAGAGGAGATAGAGGAAAAAATTTGGAAAGCTGTTTCTAAATTTTTTTAATAATTGATCCTTGTTCCGCATCTTCTACCGTAAAACCTAAATCTTCAATTTTTTTGCGAACTTGGTCGGCTTCTGACCATTTTTTTTGTTTTCTCAATTCTTCCCGTTCTTTGGCTAAAACAGATATTTTCTCCGGAATTTCTATTGGTTTTATTTTATCCAAATCTAATCCCAAAACTTGGTCAAACTTTAATAAAGTGGCCATTTTTTGTTCGTCAGGATATTTTTCTTTCAATAAATCCCAAACAATTGCCAAAGCTTTTGGCGTGTTCAAATCGTCGTTAATAGCTTGGTCAAATTTTTCTTCTATTTCACTAATTGAAGTTGTTGGTTTAGGAAAATTACCCACGATTTGATAAAGATTATTCAAAGCGTTTTGAGCCGCGGTCAAACTTTCCAAATCGAAAGCAAGTGATGAGCGATAATGAGCGCTCAGGCATAAATATCTGTAAGACAGGGGATTAAAATTATTTTTTTCCAATTCTGAAATAGTGTAACGTCCACTCATATTTTTGCCAGTTTCAGCGCTTTTTTTAATTTCCGTACTTTTGCTAATTTTAGCGTTTTTAAATGATAAAAAAGCGCCGTGCAGCCAATAATTGACGAATTTTTTACCCGTGGCCGCTTCGCTTTGAGCGATTTCATTGGTGTGATGAATTGAAATATGATCTTCACCGCCGGTATGGATATCAATGGTTCGACCCTGCTCACCATCGACTCTGAGCTTGCCGAATGAGTCAAAATATTCTCCCAGATATTTTAAACTCATGGCCGAACATTCAATATGCCAGCCCGGAAAACCGATTCCCCACGGGCTTTCCCATTCTTGCTGCCTTTTCGCTTGTCCTGAGAGGGAGAACTTCCAAAGAGCAAAATCAGTGCTGTTTTTTTTCTCTTTCATTTCCACTCTGACGCCGGCCTGTAATCCTTCTTTTTTAAGTCCAGACAACTTTCCATAATCTTTTAATTTTGAAGTGTCAAAATAAATTCCATCCGAAGTTTTGTAAGTATATCCTTTTTCTTCTAATTTTTTTATCAATTCAATTTGTTCTTTAATATGTTCGGTTGCCTTGCACCAAATATCGGGCTCGGAAATATTTAATTTTTTAAAATCTTCTCTGAAAATTTGCCAGTAATAATTGGCGATTTCTTTCGATTCTTTTATTTTTTCAAAGGGAATATGAAAATAATCCCCCTCTCCTTCTTTTTCACCTTTCTTTTTTATGGCATTTGTAACTTCACCACAAATACATTCGTGATAATTATTTAGGGCTAATGATTCAAAATATTCAGAAGGACATATTATTCCAGAAAAAAAAGTTTTTCCACATTTTTTACATTTTATATATAGAGAGTCTCTAGTCGCTTTTTCCATTTTATCTTCGCCTTCGTCAGCGTCAGAAGTTAAATGTCCGACATCAGTGACATTCATTACCTGTTTAACTTGATAGTTATCATAAGCTAAAACTCTTTTTAAAATATCGGCAAAAATATAGCATCTTAAATTGCCGATATGCTGATACCAATAGACCGTCGGGCCGCAAGAATAAATGCCGGCAAAACCGGGTTTAATCGGTTTAAATTCTTCCTTCTGGCGAGTGAGAGTGTTATAAAGTTTTAACTCCATAATAATTCGTATTATAACACCGTATTTATGTTAAGGCAAGCGAAAAAATGCTCTTGACCCCCTCACATGGGAAATTATAAAAATTACTGTCTTTCATTTTTTATATACACACCGACTTCATCTCAATTAGACGTTTTATTTAAATTTTATACTTATTAAATCGTAATTTTTAAGAAAGACAATAATTTCCTTGTGAGGGGGTTGACAAGAGTCAAAATTTTTGCTAATATATTAATAATTCCAAATAATTAGAAATATAAATTTGGGAAAAAATACAAAAAAAAGGGGGGAGAAAATGGATAAAAAAGATGTAGAATTCTTTAAAGAAAATTTATATGAAGAACTTAAAGTAGCTCGCAATGCAAAGGGACAATTATTTGAACTGGGGCAAGAGTTTCGTTTCGGATTTAGGTATGGCGCTCACTATACGGTTCTTATCGGCACTATTACCGGAATTCGCGTTTCAGACGAAGGGGGATTGCAATTGCAAATTTCCAATAGAAGAAAGGGCGATGCCAGGATTGATTGCATTATAAAAACAGAGAAAGGATGGGATCTGATAACTCTAGAAAATGAGATTTCTGATTCCAAAATTCGTGAATATTATCCCGGAATTTTTTTCTAGATAGATTACAACATTCGGAGTGACTGATGTGAATCAGTCACTCCTTTTCTTTTTTTTAAAATTTGATAGAATATAAAACATGATTCAGATTAAGAAAAACATATCTTTAGCGCCTTTGACCAGTTTTAAAATTGGCGGACCGGCCAAATATTTTTTAGAAGCCAAAAATGCTGATGAAGTTATAGAGGGTTTAAAATGGGCCAAGAAAAATAAAATTAAATATTTTGTTTTGGGCGGCGGAAGCAATATTTTAATTTCTGATGAAGGATTTAACGGATTGGTGATAAAAGTGCAACCCGCCAAAATTTTCTTTAAAAATTTAAGCGGGGTCATTTCAGCAGGAACTTCACTGGCTCAATTAGTAGGTGCTTCAATTAAAGATGGCTTAACCGGTCTTGAATGGGCGGCGGGCATTCCGGGCACTCTCGGCGGCGCAATATACGGCAATACAGGAGCAATGGGTCATTCCATCTCAGAATCAGTGGAAAAGATAAAAGTTTTAAGAAACAGCGCTCTGATAAATTTAAAAAATAAAGATATTAAATTCGCTTACCGGAAAAGTATTTTTCAAAAAAATAAAGATGTTATTTTGGAGATTGAATTGAAATTGCAAAAAGGGGATAGAGAAGAAATAAAAAAATTGATAAAAGAAAATTTATTAAAAAGATCATTAAGTCAGCCTCATTATCCAAGCGCCGGATGCGTATTTAAAAATCTCAGCCCAAGGCTGACCAGCCTCGGGCTGGCGAAATTATTAGAAAAATATCCCGAGCTGGAAAATTTCAAGAAATCAGGCGTGGTTTCGGCCGGCTGGTTGATTGAGAAATGCGGCTTAAAAGGCAAGCAAATCGGCCAAGCGCAAATCAGCGAAAAACACGCTAATTTTATAGTTAATTTGGGCAATGCCAAGGCCAAAGATGTTATTGCTTTAATCAATTTAGTCAAAAAAACGGTTAAAAATAAATTTGATTTTGATTTAAAAGAGGAAATACAATATGTTGACTTTAAATAGAAAATCATTGGAAATTGACGATTCGGTAAAAGTGGATTTTTTTTCTTTTGCTTTTAAATTTTATTTTTTCGGTGTTATTGGTTTGGCCTTGATTTTTTTGTCCGTTTGGCTGCCGATGTCCAAAGTTCAATTGACCGTTATTTCCGAGCCGTTAATCGCCAATTTTGAAATAAATTTAGACACTCAAGTTGATAATCCGATTTTTAATTTGGATACTATTGGCGCTAAAATTATTCCCGTTTCAACCATAAAAAGTTTTCCCGGATATAAAACCTTGGATGGACTTCAAGATAAAGAAAGCGGCAAGGCGATAGTTTTTAAAGAAAAAGATTTGATTAACTTGGTGGATTATAAAATAAATTATTTACTGGGCAATAATAAGCGCGTTCTTGATCCGGATCCCAAGAAATGGGGGATTGATATTGCTGACAAAAATTTCTTAAAAGGCGAGGGAAAAATCAAACTGGCTATTTCGGAAAAGGTTGTTTATGATTACAATCTTAGTGAAATCAGGCAAAGCTTATCTTTTAAGCCGCGAATTCAGGCCCAAGAAAAGCTTAATGAATTGCCAGGCATTCAAAAAATCAATATTAAAATTTATTCCCCTTGTTATAGAAGAATGCCCATTTTTCCAAGCAGGATTTTCGTCTCTTTTGTGCCCATTTGAAGGCACTGCCCTTTGTTGGGGAAAACTTTAAAAGGGGCTTGACAAGATTTTTAAGATGTATAAAATAATATCAATCATTATAACATGGTAGCATGGCAACATAATAACAGATAAAATCTTGTTTTAGTGAATGTCAAAAAATGTTACAATGTTAAAATGTTAAAATGTTACAATAATTTTGGTATGCCAGATATTCAAAAAGTGTCCAAAGATTTTATAGAAGTTGAGGGAATGGTTACAGAGTCATTGCCAAATACTACTTTTCGTGTACAATTAAGTAACGAAAAAGTTATCTTAGCTTATTTATCGGGTAAGATGCGTTTACACAAAATTAAAATTTTGCCTGGTGATAGAGTAAGAATTGAAATGAGCCCCTACGACTTAACTAAAGGAAGAATAGTGTATAGAAACTAGCTTTTTAGCTTCTTAGCTTGTAGCTTCTTAGTTTCTAATAAGCTACAAGTTTAATTTCTAATAAGCTAATTCCTAAAAAGCTAATAAGCTAATTCCTAAAAAGCTAAACTATGAAAGTAAGATCATCCGTAAAAGCAATGTGCAGATTATGCAAAGTTGTCCGCCGAAAAAAGCGGCTTTATGTGCTTTGTAAAAATGCGAAACATAAACAAAGACAAGGATAAGCGCTCCGCTAAAATCAAAAATAAAAAATCAAAATGCAAAATGACAATACAAAATCCAAAAATAATAAAAGTCAAAAAGGATTTTATAAATTTAATAATTTTACATTTTAATTTGTCATTTTAATATTTGATATTTACATTTTACATTTTCTACTATGGCAAGAATACAAGGCGTTGATTTACCAAAAGACAAAAGAATAGAAATAGGTTTAACCTATATTTTTGGCATTGGTCAAACAACCTCAAACAGAATTTTAAAAGAAGCAAAAATAAATCCTAATAAAAGAGTTAAAGAATTAAATGCTCAAGAAGTTGAGCAACTTAAAAGTATTATAGATAGTATTAAAGTGGAAGGAGCGCTGCATAGCGCCATCGTGGCCAATATCAAAAGATTAAGAGACGTAGGCTGTTATAGAGGTATCAGACATACTCGTCATCTTCCTGTTCGCGGTCAACGAACAAAAACTAATTCAAGAACAGTTCGTGGCAATGTACGCAGAACTATGGCCAGCGGACATAAAGAAGCTCCTAAGAAAGGATAGAAATAGCTTATTAGCTTCTTAGCTTGTAGCTTCTTAGGTTTAATTTCTAAAAAGCTAAAAAGCTAATTCCTAAAAACCTAATATATATGGCAAAAGAAAAAAAAGAAACTAAAAAAGAAACAGCTGAAGAACCCAAAAAAAATAAAAAAATAAAAAAGATTAAAAAGGGTCAGACTGTCAGACAAGTTCCAAAAGGCCAGGCCTATATTCAGGCTACTTATAATAATACAATAGTAACCCTTACCGATTTAACGGGTAATACTTTATCTTGGTCAAGCGCCGGTAAATTGGGTTTTAGAGGTCCTAAAAAAGCGACTCCTTATGCCGCCAATATTATTGTTAAAGATGCGGTGGAAAAAGCTCAAAAATACGGACTTAAAGAAGTTCAGGTTTTTGTCAAAGGAGTGGGAATGGGAAGGGAAGCAGCGGTCAGATCTCTTTATACTTATGGCCTTGAAATTTCAACCATCAAAGATACAACTCCGACTCCTCACAATGGATGCCGCCCGCCAAAAGTAAGAAGAGTTTAATTTATAAATTAATAATTTAAAAATAAAAAATGAAATTCGGTCCTCAATGTAAAATATGTCGTCGTGAAGGCAAAAAACTTTTTTTAAAAGGCGATCGTTGTAATGCAGCGAAATGCCCTTTACTTAAAAGAAAATATCCGCCAGGAATGCATGGCCCTAAAGGCTATGGTCGTTTATCAGAGTATGGCGTTCAGTTAAGAGCAAAACAATGCCTTAAACGTTCTTATAATATTTTGGAACAGCAAATAAAAAATTATTTTAAAAAAGCCAAACGGTTAAAAGGGGATACGGGAGTCAATTTTATGAAATTGATAGAATTAAGATTGGACAGCGTTATTTACTTGGCCGGTTTTGTTAATTCAAGAAAAAATGCCCGTCAGACAGTTTCTCACGGCAATATATTCGTCAATAATAAAGCGGTTGATATTCCATCTTATCAGGTAAAAGTGGGCGATGTTATCACTCCTCGACCAAAAAAAGAAATTACTGATAAAGTTAGTGAACAATTAACTTCAAGAAAAGATCAGGGATTAAAATCATGGTTTAATGTTGATGCCAAGAATCTTAAAATTACAATTCTTAAAGAACCGGAGCCGGAGGATCTTCCAAAAGAATTTGACACTAAATTAATTATTGAGTTTTATAATCGATAGTTTATATATTATGAAAAATATTTCTTTGCCAGTTAAAATTGAATATCAAGCTGACGAAAAAAATAAAAATAAAGGTTCTGTT
>JAQUOF010000019.1:12171-16393 GCA_028717225.1 Patescibacteria group bacterium | reverse complement strand
TAGTTTAAAAAGGCATTAAATTTTTAAACATTTTTTTCACTTTTGAAAAAGTTTCATTTTTGAGAACTTTCGTGTTTTTGATGCTGCTTTTCGGTCCGTATAAAACCAAACCCACGGCTGTGGAAAAAATCGGGTCATAAGATTTGTTGATTCCGCTCGTAAATCCTTGAGACACGCCGATTGAAGCCGGAGTTTTGAAAACACTTTTGGCTGTTTCCACCAGTCCGTCCAATTTTGATCCCCCACCGATCAAGACCACGCCGGCCGGCAATTTGCCGCTTCTGGCCACGGTCGTTAATTCTTTATCAACTATTTCAAAAATTTCTTCGCACCTTGCCTCAATGATTTTCGCCACTTCTTTTCTGGAAACTATACCCTCTTCATTTTCGTCCAAATCTTTCAAATTGATTTGTTCATGCTTGTCCACTTTATCAGGCAAGGTTGTTCCATATCTTAATTTAATCGCTTCGGCCAAATCAAGAGGAATTTTCAAGCCAAGTGAAATATCGCCGGTAATATGACGGGCACCGATCGGCAATACTTTTGCCAATAAAATATCTCCTTCTTCAAAAACAACCAAACTGGTGGTGGTGTGTCCCAAATTGACCACGGCCACGCCGAAATCTTTTTGTCTTCTGGAAAGCACTGTCTCGGCAGCGGCTAAAACTGATAAAATTTTATCATCAATGTTAACGCCGACGCGATAAAAACATTTTGTTAAATTTTTAATTTGATTTGAAAGGCCTAAAATAATTTGTGATTCAACTTCCAAACGCACGCCGGTCATGCCAATCGGATCTATAATTCCGGGCTGATTATCAACCGTAAAACTTCTCGGAATACTGTGAATGAATTCATAATTCGGCGGCGTAACCACGGTTTGAGCCGCTTCCAAAACTCTTCTGACGTCATCGTCTTTTATTTCTCCATCAGCTCGGGAAATAGCTATCACGCCCTTGCTTTCTTGCGAAATAATATGCGAACCGGAAATACCGATATAAGCATGCTCTATTTGCATGCTTATCATTTTATCAATTTTTTCAAGACAAGAAGAAAGAGAAGAAATGGTATCTTCAATGCTGATAATCATTCCTTTTGAAATTCCTTCCGATGGTTCTTCGGCCAAGCCGATAATATTCAACTCACCGGCAACTTCTTGCCCTACGGCGACTTTTATTGATTTTGACCCAAGGTCAATTCCTGTAATTATTTCTTTTGAAGACATATAAATTATTTTAACATTATATCAAAAATTTTAAATATGGTACAAAAATAATCAATCCCACCACGACTGAAGCCAGAGCGGCCACGAAAACTGCGGCGGCCATAATATCTTTAACCGCTTTGGCGATATAATCTATTTTGGGTTGAAATAAATCAACCACTCTTTCCAGCACTGAATTGGCCAGTTCCAAAATCAAAACCATGGCCACCAGTAAAATAATCACCACTCTTTCCAAAGTTCTTAAGGGCAGATAAAAAGCGCCGATTAAAACAACAATTGCAAAAACAATCTGAATTCTGAAACTGACTTCATGGCGGAAGGTATAGCCTATCCCCCGAAAAGCATTGGCGAAACTTTTTATTAAAAGATTGAAAAACATATGCGTATTTATAATAGTTTTTAGTTTATAGTTATTGGTTATAGTTATTCAGTTATCAGTTAGAAACCAAGAACCAATAAACCAAGACCAAAAACCATCAACTAATGACTATAAATTTTCGCAGTAATTCGCGTCCGCCAACTGGCGGATCATATAATTAGTAAGTTTTATATTACTCTAAGTATTTGATTAGCGAGTTTGTCCATTTTATTTTTTTCTTTTTCAAAACGATGATCGTGTCCCAAAATATGCAGAACGCTGTGAACCAATAAAATTTTCAATTCTTCAATTTGAGTGTGCTTGAATTCTTTTGCCTGCTTTGTAAGCTGTGACCAGCAAATTATAATTTCGGCAGGATCACTGAAAGACAGTACGTCAGTGGCTTTATTGATTTTCCTATATTTTTTATTAATCGCCTGAATCGTTTTTTCATTTGTAAAAACAACTGAGAAAGAAGCGATATTTTTTACTTTTGGAATTTTCTTGGCAGTTTCTTTTAAAATTCTTTTCAAAATCAATTTAATAAAATTCTTACTGAGATTGAATTTTATTAACTTATTGATTTCTATAATCATATTAATCCTAAAAAGCTAAAAAGCTACAAGCTAAGAAGCTAGTTTTTAAGTCCAACATATTTCGGTTCTTTACTTAATTTGCCCTTGAGTAGGTCATTGAAAATTTCTTCTATTTCTTCCATTTGAACATCTCTTCCGCCCAATCCCAAAATATAAGTTTGTCTTGAGGTTTTTGAATTCAAGCATTCGCTGATATCGCTGGTCAACGGCGTTATTGAACCGCAACCCATTACTCTTTCCAAAATACCGACAAATTTTATTTTATTTAAAACTTTTTCCACTTCTTGATAAGGAAACGGCCGGTATAAATTAATTTTCAACAAGCCGACTTTTTTGCCCTGAGATCTTAATTTATCAACCGCCGCTTTGGCCGTGCCGCTGACAGATCCCATGGCCACTATCACCGCTTTCGCGTCAGACATAAAATATTGTTCAAAATATCCGTAATTATTGCCAGTAATTTTTTTAAGTTCTTGGGCGATTTTCAAATAAACTTTTTTCGCTTCATTCATCGCGTCAGCCACTTGTTTTTTAATTTCAAAATAATAATCCGGCATCACGAACGCTCCGATGGTCAACGGTTTTTTTAAATTCAAAAGATAATTTTCCGGAGTATAATCGCCGACAAAATTTTTAATTATTTTATCATCGTAAACTTTAACGCCTTCCAAATTATGGGAAGCGATAAAACCGTCCTGGCAAACCATAACCGGCAATTTCACTTTTGAATTTTCAGCTAAACGAACGGCTAAAAAATTATTTTCATAAACTTCCTGATTATTTTCGCAAAATATTTGTATCCAACCCAAATCGCGCGCCAGCATCGCATCTTGATGATCATTATGAATATTTAAAGGAGCAGAGATGGATCTCATGGCCAAATTCATTACCACCGGCAAACGCAAACCAGAGGTAATTGGCAAAATTTCAATCATTAAAGCCAATCCTTGACTGGAAGTGGCGGTCATCGCCCGTCCGCCTGCGGCAGCAGCGCCAACCATTAAACTCATAGCTGAATGTTCTGATTCAACGGAAACGAATTTTGTTTCCACCAATCCCTTCTCCACTATTTTCGCGAATTTTTCAATAATCGGTGTTTGCGGAGTAATCGGATAAGCCGAAAAAACAGCCGGATTAATTTGTCTCATCGCTTCGGCTGCGGCTTCTCCGCCGGTTAGGGCAATTGTTTTAAAATTATTTTTAGTCATTTTATTTTCCCTCTTTCATTATTATTGCTTTGACCGGACAAACTTGAGCGCAAATTCCGCAACCCTTGCAATAATCAAAATCAGTTTCAACTCTTTTATCTTCTTTGAGCGGGATGCAATTTTCCGGACAATAATTAACGCAAACCAAACATTGAATGCATTTTGTTTTATCCCAAACAGGCCGTTGAGACCGCCAAGAGCCGGTTTTATAATCTTTTGACGAACCCGGTTTGTCAATTATTCCACCGGGTAAAATTTTATTTTTTTTAGTCATTATGATATTTTAAGAAAATTATAACCTTCTTGAATTGATTTTAAATTTGCCTCAACCAATTGAGGGCTTAATTTTTTCATGAATTTTTCTTTGGTTCCATCAAGCAATTCGTCCAAACAAATAATTTTTGTCGCCTTGACCAAAGCGCCGAGCAAAACGGTATTGGGAATATCTTTCTTAAAAAATTTCAAGGCGATATGCGAGGCCGGAACGGTATAAATTCTGAAATTATTACCCAGTTTCTTTTTAAAACTGTCGCTTGAAGCGTTTGAGTTGATAATAATAATTCCATTTTTTTTCAAACCCTGAGTAACATTTTCAGTTTCAACCAATAATGGGTCAATTACCAAAACTGCGTCCGGTTTTTTAATATCCGAATGCAGTTTAATCGGCTGATCGTCAATTCTGACAAAAGCATTCATTGCCGCTCCCTCTCTGGCCGGTCCGTACGAAGGAAAGGCCTGGACAAATTTTCCTACAGCCAAATTGACTTCAGCAAAAAGCTGAGCAATTGTTTTTGCTCCTTGACCTGCTCGACCATGAATGCGAATTTCAAACATA
>JAQUOF010000019.1:0-12071 GCA_028717225.1 Patescibacteria group bacterium | reverse complement strand
AGGAAAGGCCTGGACAAATTTTCCTACAGCCAAATTGACTTCAGCAAAAAGCTGAGCAATTGTTTTTGCTCCTTGACCTGCTCGACCATGAATGCGAATTTCAAACATAAGTTATAATGCTAATCTACAAATTACGCTTTAGCGAAACTCACCTGAACGATGTCGCGGAAAAACCTTAGAAAATTAAGGAGTTTTGCAGAAAAATTCATCTGTTTGACGACCTCTTTGGGAGGAGTTATGAATTTTTCTAAAGCAAAACAACTTTAATTTTCAAGGATTTGGAGCGTTGAGTGAAGGCGAATTTCGCGACTTTTTACTGCGGCATAAGTTTAATTGCTTGAACCGGGCAATTTTCTTCAGCTAAACGATTACAGCCTAAATCTTCAATTTCATCCTTAATTGATTTGGCCTTGCCGTCATCCCCTATTTCCCAATTAATCGGGCAAACTGCCGCGCAAGTTCCGCAGCCAATGCATTTTTCTTTGTCTATTTGAATTTTAAACATACAAAAATTATTTTAAAATTTAAATTATTTATTCTTTAAAAACATCTTTAATTTCTTCAACATTTTTAACGACCTCGTCTTTAATCTCTTTAACTTTCACGGCTGTCTTTTGGGCGGTTTCAAAAACTTTTTCTTTGGCATCAACTGCTCTTTCACCTATTTCTTCCATTTTTTTGCCCAATTCTTTTCTGGTTTCTTTGCCGGATTTTTTGGCGAATAATACGCCTAAAACTCCACCTAAAATTGTTCCTAACGCAAATCCTTTAAAAACTTTTTTTCCTTTACAACACATAAATTTAAATTTAAATTAATTAGTTAAATTTTGAATGCTTTTGATAAAATTTTTCCTTCTTTAGAGTGCTGATATATGCCCCAATTCTTATAATCTCCTCCGCCCAAAAGATGCAAATGAATATGACCGACTATTTGACCGGCCTCGCGGCCGCAATTTAAAATTAATTTATAACCGGATTTATCTATCTTTAATTTTTCGGCTAAAATTTTTGCTTGCCACATTAATCCGCTAATCAATGCTTTGTCTTTATTTGCCGCCTCGGCTAAAGAAACAATATGTTTTTTGGGCATAATCAAAACATGAATCGGCGCTCGAGGATTGATATCTTTAAAAACTATATATTTTTTATCCTCGTAAATAATTTCAGTCGGTATTTTTTTCTTTATAATTTGGCAAAAAATACAAGGCATAAAATCTAAAATTTATTTCAAAAGTGATGGAAAAAAATATTTTTTATGATTTTTTTCTTTTAATTTATCCCACTTAGCCAAAATTGTCACCGCTTCCGAAGCTACCAAACCGATTTCTTTTTCGCCGCAAACTTTCCATTTTTCGGTTACGATATTGTCAATAACAGCGCAAACCGAACCGGCACGCAAACCGTATAAATTGGCAATAGTGAAAAGAGCTGCAGATTCCATTTCTAAATTAGTTACTCTGGTTTGTTGTAAATCGTCTATAGTATGTTTAAAACGCGATTGATCATATCTTCTAAAACCAGGCCTGCCTTCGCCGACATAGAAAGCGTCAGTTGAAGCGGTAATTCCCAAATGATATTTTATTTTCAATTTTTCGCACGCTTCAATTAGGGCTAAAATTACTTCGTAATGAGCAAAAGCCGGATAATTCGCGTCAACATAAGAATGAGAGGTTCCTTCCAATCTAACGCCGGCAGTATTAATAATTAAATCTCCTGGTTTAATATGCGCTTGAATCGCGCCAGTAGTACCAATGCGGATAAAAGTATGGCAGCCGATTCTGGCCGCTTCTTCAATAGCAATGGCAGTAGACGGCGAACCAATACCGGTGGAAAGACAAGAAATTTTCGTGCCATTATATTCACCGGTCATAGAATGATATTCCCGATGATTGGCTATTTCTTTTTTCTTATCCCAAAGATTGGCCACTTTTGTCACTCGCCCCGGATCGCCGGGTAAAAGCACAAATGGCGCCAAGTCCCCTTTTTTGCAATTAATATGATATTGGGCCCCGCTTAACTGAGCAGGCATTTTAGCTGTTGGTTTCATATATTTTAAATGCTAATTTTTAATTATCGCCGATAAATTCTCTTAAAATTGAATTTTGAGGCACTAAAGATTTATCAGGCCATTCTTTAACTTCTTTTAATAAATCATAAACTCTTTGGGCCCGGATGTAAGCGTCTTGGCGATTCGGATCATTTTTATAAGTTTCAATCATTTCCGGAAAAAATTTAAAAAGGCAATGTTTTAAAATCGGCAATTCATAAGCCAAACTGGTGTTAAAAACATAATCGGCTGTATGAATATAAGGAATAATATTTTTTAATTCGCCCTGCCGCACGTAATGCCAATGCCCGATTGTTTCTTTCGGATTGTATGATCTGAATTGGACGTCTCTGATCATCCGCCTTAACAATCTGATGTCCGTCCATCTGACAAACTGGCCTTGATTATCTTTCAACTGGCAGAGGGTTTCCAAATAAAGCTTGTATTTTTTATCATCCGGCACAATCTCGGTTAATTTATCGTAAATGCCGAAATGAGAATCTATTAAAATTATTTGGTTGTCTTTAAGTTTTAATTTATCTGTTTTTTCTTCGCGGCAACCTGATTTAAAATCATATCTCGGCACGTCAACTTCCTCCCCTCTCAATAAATCGGCCAAGTGCTGATTGATCAAAGGAATGTCCAGGGCGTAAGGTCCTTCAAAATCATAATCGCTGTAATCGTCTTTCAATTGATAATCCAAACTGTAAAAATAATTATCAATTGCAAGTTTAACAAAATTAATTCCTTCTTTTTTAAGTTCATCTGCGATTCTCTGAGTGGTGGTTGTTTTGCCCGAAGAAGAAGGTCCGCTGATAATCAACAATTTTATTCTGTTAAGATTGGCTTTTATCAATGACGCTATTTTTAAAATTTCTTGATCGTATCTCGCCTCTGAATCTTTTATTAATTGAGAAAAAATTCCGGCTTCAATATGTTTATTTAATTTACTGACTGTGTCGCAGGAATGCTCCAAATTCCAAACCAAGTTTTGCCAAATAGTTTTGTAAGGTATATTTTCTATTTCGTTTTTTTCTCTTTTTTCGCGCAATTCTTTGCGTTTTTGCCGGTATAGAATATAAAGTTTTGAAGTTTTGGTATGTCCTTCTTTGATTAGAACTTGTTCAACAATATCCTGAATTTCCTCAACCGCGGGAATGGTTTGAGGAAAATGATTTTCCAAAATATCCACCACCATATCAGAAAGTTTTTCCGCCAGTTTCATGTCATGTCCGCCGGCTTCTTGGGCGGCCTTATAAATAGCATGGGTGATTTTTATTTGATTGAAAGGAACCAGTGTTCCATCTCGTTTATAAATTTGGGTAATTTTCATAAAGAAATAAACTTTCCCATGAAACCGTCTTGATAAAATTTAACTAATTTCACTTTAACTATTTGATTGGTTAAATTTTGTTTACCTGCCTGTCCGGTAGGTAGGCTTTTGAAAAAAACTTTTAAATAATTCGGGGTGTATCCTTGCCAATATTCGCTTCTTTTATTTTCGATCAGCGCTTCTGAAGTTGAATTAATGAATGTTTTTCTTTGTTTTTCGGATAATTTTTCGCCCAGCTTGATCAATTTATTGCTTCTGATTTTTTTTATTTTATCCGAGATTTCATCTTCAACAAGAGAGGCCTTGGTGCCCGGCCGAGCGGAAAATTTAAAAACATGAATTTTTAAAAATTGGCTTGATTTGACGAAATTATAAGTTTCCTGAAAATCTTTTTCGCTTTCTCCGGGAAAACCGACAATAATATCGGCTGTGAGATTAATATCTTTAATCTGTTTGAGCTGTTTTATTATTTTTTCCAAATCTTTGCGGCTGTAAGGGCGATTCATTTTTTCCAAAACTTCGCTTGAGGCGGATTGAATTGATAAATGAATGTGCGGACAAATTCTCGGATTATTCTGAATCAATTTAACAAACTCCTGATTGATTAAGGTCGGCCAAAACGACGTAAGCCTTATCCTTTTTATGGTAGTTTTATCTAAAATTTCTCTTAACAAATCCTTTAAATCATATTTACCTATCCGATAATTTCCGATATTGGTGCCGACTAAAACTATTTCTTGGCAACCGTTTCTTTCTCTATTTTTAATTTCCTGAATAATTTTTTGGGGGGGCTTGTTTAAAATTTCTTTCCGCAAATAAGGAACGATGCAATAAGAGCAATAATTCCGGCATCCGTCCTGGATTTTAATAAAAGCCCTTGTTTTCTTTTTTAATTCGTTCTTGCCTTTTTTCTTTTTAAGGATTTGCCCCAAAATAAGTTTGTCGGCTTTTTCTTTATTTTTGTTATCAATCCATTTGTCAACTTTTCCGATAAATTCGCGATCGAGTCTGAGAATGGAAGTGAAACAACCAATAACTATCAAATAAGTTTTGGGAAACATGCGCTTAATACGGGAAATAAGCTGTCGAGTTTCCTTCTCCGCTTTTTGAGTAACCGCACAGGCATTAATAATATAAAAATCAGCTTTCTGAAACGGCTCCACTATTTTCAATCCCCTTTCTTCAAATTTTTCTCTCAATCCTTCCGCTTCAGCCTGATTTAATTTACAGCCCAAAGTGCAAATGGCTATTGTTCGCATACCAAAATTATTTTAAAATTTAATGAGACAAAGCCCTTTAAATTCTTTTTCTTAATTCTTTAATCATTTTTTCTTGATCAATTGTTTCCTGATTTCCACTGGACATATCGCGGAAAATAATAGTTTTATCGCTCATCTCTTGCTGGCCTAAAATCAAAGTTAATTTAACGCCTATTTTATTGGCCATTTCCAATTGAGCCCGCAAACTGTCTTTAGCTAAATTTTCCGCCACTCTGAATCCTTCCTTGCGCAAATCTTCAAGTAATTTTAAGGATCTTCGCATTGCCAATTCTCCGAGTTGAGCCAAGAAAATTTTTGGCGCTCGTTCTTTGGAAATTCTGATGTTTTGATATTTTAATTCTTCAATAATTCTTTCCACGCCGAAAGCTACCCCCAACGCCGGCGTTTCTCTGCCGCTTAATTCTCCGACCAAATTATCATATCTTCCTCCACCGCCCAAGGCTGACATAGAAGGGATAACGGGAGCAACCTCTACTTGCTTGTCTGCGGGTAAGGGTTCTTTATTTTCTCCTTCTTTTTTTTCTTCAAGTTTAGAATCTTTTTTTATTGCGACAACTTCCGTTCTAATAGGTAAAATTTCAAATACTGTTCTGGTATAATAATCCAATCCTCTTACCAAAAAAGGGTTTAATTCATAAGCAACTTCCGCTTCATCAAGGCATTCTAAAACTTTTACAAAATGAGAATGGCAATTCTCGCATAAGCTGTCAACTATTTGAGGCGCATCGGTTATCAAATCTTTGCAACCTTCTTGTTTGCAATCCAAAATTCTTAAAGGATTGCGAATTAATCTTTTTTGGCAATCAGGGCAAAGCCTATTTCTTTTTGATTTGAAATAATTTATTAATTTGCTGCGATAAACTTTGCGGCATTCCGAGCAACCCAAACTGTTAATTTGAATGGAAACTTTAATACCCAAAACCTCAAAAAACGTTTTGCAAAATAAAATAACCTGGGCGTCACTGACCGGTTTATCCGAACCCAAAACTTCCAAATTAATTTGGTGAAATTGGCGAAGCCGACCGGATTGAGGCCTTTCATAACGGAAAAGCGGACCAAAACAAAATAATTTTATCGGCTGAGACAAACTAAACATTCCATGTTCAATATAAGCCCTGACCATTGAGGGAGTGAACTCCGGCCGAAGCGCCACTTGATTTTGTCCCCGATCGGTAAATTGATACATTTGTTTTTCAACCACTTCCGTGGTCATACCGGTGCTTTTTTCAAATAAAACTCTTTCTTCCAAAACCGGGGTTTCAATTTTCTTAAACCCGTAATCCTCTGCCAAATCCTGCGCCTTTTGAAGGACAAAATCCCAATATTTTCCTTCTTCGGGTAAAATATCTTCCATGCCGCGCAAACTTTTCGGCAAATATTTTTTATGCTGAACAATTACCGGAGCGGCATTGTCTTGAAATTGATTATTATTAATTTTGTTTTCTCGTCTAACTTGAATTTTTTTAGGTCGTTTAATCAAGTGTTTTTTCTTGTTATTCTTATTCTTTTTTTTAGTCATTTTTTTTATTTTCTTATTCTTTTTTTTGTTCATACCGAATTTTTTAAAATTTTTAACCCGCCTCCGCCAGCTGGCGGATTTGGCAGTAGATAATTTGAACCTTTTAAATTAAATAGTTAATTATATTATTTAGACAATTAAATCTTAGATTGAAATTTGGGCGGGACAAAACTCTTTAAAAAGTAAAAATTGGAGTTTTTAATAATCCTAAGTTTTTAAAAGGCCATCCTCTGAACCAAGCCCTGCCGACAATGGTGTTTCTTTTTATTGGTCCGAAAACTCGAGAATCCAAGCTTACGTTGCGATGGTCGCCTAAAACATAATATTCATCTGAATTCAATTGAACGTCAATTTCTCCCATTGTAACCAAACCTGGGTTTAAATAACTATTTTCATTAAACTCGGCTCCCTGAGGAAATTGCTGGTTATAAACAGAAATTTTATTTTTTGTGATAACGATTCTTTCGCCCGGCAATCCAATCACTCTTTTAATCAAATAATCTTGGGAATTATTGGGCGAATGGAAAACAATCACTTCTCCTCTCTGTGGAGAATGGAAACGATAGCTTAATTCTTCAACAATCAAATAATCTTTATCGTAATAATTCGGTTCCATCGACGGTCCGCTCACGTAAAACGGCTGAAAAACAAAATGATGAATCGGCCAAATGATTATAAAGGCCAGAATAACGATTTTTGCCAAATCCAAAATGAATTCCACCCAATAAGGTTTTGTTTTAAAAAAACCGCCCTTTTTCGGTTCTTCTTCCGGATTTATATTTTCTGGGTTTGTCATATGCGCAAATTTCAATTAATTTTTACCTTCATTGTCATCTAAACTTATTTTTCTGACAATTTTAGTAATGTCTTTTTCTGTCTTTTCCATTTTTAATCCCAATTTGAAAACCAAATAAAACAGCACTACTACGCTTAAATAAAATAAAACGTCTATTCCTTTTCCGGAGAATCCCAAGGCCGCGACAAATGAATCAACTTTTTTTAGAAAAATAATCAACGAAGCGGCCAAAAACCAAAAAATCAGCCAAAAAATAAATTCATTGCCGCCTATTTTTTTATTCTTTCTCTGCCAAAAAAGGCGGGAAATAAAGAATAAAATAATAACTAATGCGATTATTTGTTGAATCATATTTTATTTCATTAATCTGGCCAAGAACAAATCTTTAATAATTCTTAATCCGCCTGTTCCCCTGCCATTCCCCCTGAAAATACCTTGTCCAAAATCATGATAAATAACCGTAATCGGCACTTCTTTGATTGTTAATTTATTTTTAGAAACTTTATACAATATTTCGCTGCAATGAGCCATACCGTCATTTTCAATCGTTATTTTTTCCAAAGCTTTTCTGGAAAGCGCGCGAAAACCATTCTGAGGATCGGTTAAAGAAATATTAATTAAAATTTTATTAACCAAGCCGGCCAAAGGAATAATTATTTTTTCTTTAAACCATGGAATCTCCGATTTTTTACCCAAAAAACGCGAGCCAAAAACCGCGTCCGCTTCTCCGTTCTGTATAGGCAAAATAATTTCTTTTATTTCACTGGATAAAAATTGTCCATCCGCGTCAAAATGCACGACAATATCAGCTTGATTGTTAAGAGCGTATTCATCACCTGTTTGCAATGCCGCTCCTTGTCCGCGATTAATCAAATGGCGCAAAACCGTTACACCTTGTTTTTTTGCCAGCTCAAAAGTTTTATCACTTGAGCCGTCATCAACTATCACCAATTCATTCACCAATGGTTTTACTTCATTGATCACCTTCTCAATATTTTTTTCTTCATTGTAAGCAGGAATAACAACAACAATTTTATTAAAATTTTTCTCCATACTGACTTATTAAAGGTTCCAGTAATATTCTGTTGGCTTTTACGTAATCAACTAATTTCTCCAAGCCGTCGTTTAATCCGACAACCGGAAGCCAATTCAATTTCTCTCTGGCCAAACTGATACCCGGCAAACCGAGCGGCGTCATAAAGAGGAGCGGTTCCTTAAATTCAATTTTTGATTTTGAATGAGTAATTTCTATGATTTTATTGGCCAAATCAACCAATTTGTATTCTTCGGGTCCGCCCAAATTTATCGGTCCGATTTCATTTGAATCCATCATTAAAACAATGCCCTCAATAATATCGCTTACATAACAAAGCGAAGTTGAAAAATTTCCATCTCCGTAAATAATCAAAGGCTGTCCGGTAATCGCCTGCAAGACAAAATCAGGAACCATTTGTCCATCAAAAAGCATTTCGCGCGGACCGTAAGTTCTGAAAATTCTGACAATTTTGGTATCCAATCCGTACATTTCACGGTAAGTCATCATAGCTGTTTCGGCAAAACGTTTTCCTTCATCATAGCAAGCTCTCGGGCTGATAAAATTAACAGAACCGAAATCACTTTCTTTAAAAGAAGGATTATCTTTGCGGCGAGAACCGTAAACCACGGCCGAAGAAGTAAAAAGAATTTTCGCTTTATACGATTTAGCCATTTCCAAAACATTAATCGTGCCGATGGAATTGGTGTGCAAGCTTTTTAGACGCAACTGATTAAAATTTTTAGCCGAAGTCGGAGAAGCTAAATGAAAAATTTCCTGAATGCCGCGAATTTTAATTTTAAAATTCGCTAATTCCGGAAATTCTTCAAAATTTATCGGCAGATTAATATCATGCTTGATAAAACGGAAATTCGGGTTCTGCAAGAGATGACTGATATTATTCAAGTTTCCGCCGCCAACAAAATCATCCACGCAGATAACATTATTATCTGTTATCAATTGGTCGCAGAGGTGAGAGCCGATAAAACCGGCTCCGCCCGTAACCAAAATATTTTTTCTTTCGCCGGGATAAAATTTTTGGTCTTTATTTGTTGGCATAATTTCAATTTAAAATTTTAAATTTCCAGCCCAAGGCTGGTCCGCCTTTGGCGGAAAAATTAAAAATTAGGTTATCTACTTATTCGCTTATCAATTTATTCTTAGTATCGTTTTCTGTTATTAAATGGACGGCCTCCTGATCTTGGTCGATCATCACCGCCGCCATCTCTATCGGCTGGACGGGGTTGATCACCGCCTTCAAGCAGAGCTCTCATTGAAAGATTAATTCTGCCTTGTCTGTCAATTTCCATTACTTTAACCGGTACAACATCACCGACTTTCACCAAATCATCGGGATGTTCAACGCGATAATTGGCCATTTCTGAAACGTGAATTAATCCTTCCTGGCCGCGCACGACTTCGGCAAAAGCGCCAAAATCCATAATTCTGGTAATTTTACCTTGAAAAATTTCACCGGCCTTAACTTCGTGAGTGATATTTTTAATCCATTCAACCGCTTTATTTTTTGATTCTTCATTTAACGAAGTAACCATTACCGTGCCGTCTTGTTCAATATCAATCGTTGATCCGGTTTGAGCGACGATTTCATTAATCATTTTTCCGCCCGGTCCGACAACGTCTCTGATTTTATCCGGATTAATTTTAATCATGGTCACTCTTGGCGCGTAAGGTGAAAAATTTTCTCTGGGCTTCGGCATAATTTGAGTCATTATTTCCAAAATTTTAACTCGAGCATTGGCTGAAGCTTGAAAAGTTTCTTTGATCACGTCAAAAGTCAAACCTTTTGTTTTTGTATCCATTTGAATTGCGGTAATTCCCGTCGGCGTACCGATAATTTTGAAATCCATTCCGCCCGGTCCGTCTTCCAAATCTTGAATATCGGTTATAACTTTATATTTTTTAAATCCATTGTCCCCTTCCTCGGAAGCCAAACCAACGGCTATGCCGGATACTAATTTTTTAATCGGAATACCGGCGTCCATTGATGACAAAACCGAGGCGCAAGTCGCGGCCATTGAAGTGGAACCGTTTGAGGAAAGAACTTCCGAGACCAATCTGAGAGTGTAAGGAAAATTTTCCTTATCCGGCAAAATCGGTAAAATTCCTTTTTCCGCCAAAGCGCCATGACCAACTTCTCTTCGTCCGGTTTGTCTTAAAGGTCCGGCTTCTCCAGAACAAAACGGAGGGAAATTATAATGATGCATATAGCGTTTACGGCTGCTGTCTTCCATGGTATCCAAATATTGTTCCATGCCCGGACCGCCCAAAGTAACAACTGAAAGCACTTGGGTTTCTCCTCTGTTAAATATGGCTGAACCGTGAACTCTTGGCAGAACTCCGACTTGGCAGGAAATTTCCCTAAGTTCATCAAGCTTGCGTCCGTCAATTCTTTGATCGCGATCCAAAATAGCTTGGCTGATTTCCTGATAAATTAATTTCATGGCATAATCAAAACCCTTGCCTCTTCTGTCTTTACCGATATTTTTTTCAATGAAAACTTCTTCCAAACGGGCAATCAATTTTTTCTTGGCACCCACTCTGTCTTCTTTCATTTTTAACGGATGATCAAAGAAATATTTCGGCATTTCCGCTTTAATAACTTCTTCCGTAATTTTTTTAACTTCTTCTTTGGCTGCGATATCTTCCGGACTTAAGGGAGAAACCAAAACCATCTTTGGCTTACCTGTTTTTTCTCTGATTTCTTCAATAAATTTATTAATTTTTTCAAATTCTTCCGCGCCCAATTCCATTGCTTTATACATTACGTCAGCTTCTATTTCTTGAGCTCCGGCTTCAATCATTAAAACTCTTTTATTCATTCCACAAATCATCAAATCAAGATTACTGGTAGCTCGCAAAATTTGAGTCGGGTTAACAACAAGTTCTCCGTCAACCTGACCGATTCTTACGCCTGCTATCGGTCCGTTCCAAGGAATATTGGAAATATGCAAGGCGATGGAAGCTCCAAGAAGTGCCGGTATATCAGGATCATTTTCGTGATCAATGGAAAGCACGGTTAAAATAACTTGAACCGAGCGTCGCATATCTTGATCAAAAAGAGGACGAATGGAACGGTCAATTAAACGTCCAATTAAAATAGCCTCGTCTGGTGGACGAGTCTCTCTTTTTATAAAACGAGAACCCTTAATTTTTCCCGCTGCGTAAAAACGTTCTTCGTATTCAACCATTAAAGGGAAATAATCCATTCCCTCTTGGTCTTTATCGCCCATAACAGCGGTGGCTAAAACGGTTGTTTCACCGTATTGAACCGTGCAAGAGCCATTTGCTTGACCGGCCACTTCGCCGGTTTTTACTATTAATTTTTTGCCTGCTACATCTGTTGTGAATTCCATAGTCATTTTTTTAACAATTTATATTTATTTTATTTGATAATTTAGTAATTGGCATTTCTTACCTTTTAGTAAATTTCGCGTCACCTGTTATTTGTTGTTGTATCTTTTAATTAAAAATTTCTTGATATTTTTACCCAAATCAGTAAACTCATCAACTGTTTCAACCAATTTAGACGAGGTCGTTCGTTCAAAAGCCACCAATTCCACTCGGCAACCCTTGTTTTCTTTTAAATAAGAAACTAACGGAATAAAATCTCCATCACCGGTTACTAAAATAACCACATCAACTTTATCCGCCAATTTAATCGCATCAACGGCCATTCCCACGTCCCAGTCGGCTTTCTTCATTCCACCGGGGAAAATTTGCAAATCTTTTATTTTCAATTCAAATCCTTGATTTGAAAGCGCCTCAAAAAAAGTTTGTTCTTCGCGGCTGTCCGATTTGATAACATAAGCAATAGCTCGAATCAATTGTCGTCCGGCGACGATTTCTTCCAGAACTTTGGCGAAGTTAACATTGGCGTGATACAAATTTTTTGCAGAATGATACATATTCTGCACGTCAATAAAAACTCCTATCCGCTGATCTTTATGTTTGATCATAATAAAATTTATTATTTTCTTCTAATTTTTTTGATAATCTTCTCGTAACTTTTTGGGTCGTTAGCTTGAAGATATTTTAAAAATTT
>JAQUOF010000018.1 GCA_028717225.1 Patescibacteria group bacterium | reverse complement strand
CAATCAAAAACATCTCTGAACGGGCGGCCACTTTTGTTTGGCAGACAAACGTCCCGACTGATTCGCAAGTCAAATATATCCCTTATCGCAACAATCAACTGGCTCCGGGCGAAGCCCAGACCGTCACCAAATCCGATTTCAATGTGGCTCACGAAATCGCAGTCAAGAATCTTGAACCGGGCACGACCTTCAATGTTTCTCTTGAAGGAAAAGATTTGCAAAACAACAACTATTCCTTCCTGATTCCAAACTTCACCACCACCAAAGACAAAAACGCGCCAATCATTTCTCAAATCAGAACCTCAATCGCTTTATCATCAAGAGGCGATGAAGTCCAAACCATTATCACATGGAACACCGACGAACCTTCAACTTCGCAGGTTGAATACCAGGTTGGCTTTGCCGAAGACTCTCCAATTATCCAAATGACCAAAGATATCGGTTTAAGACAAGAACATTTAATGGTTATCACTTCCTTTAAACCGGGTTCCATTTACAGATTCAGAGTTATCTCTGAAGATTCTTCAGGCAATAAAACTCAATCAATCACCAATACTTTACTGACTCCGCAAAAGAGAATGACTGTGACCGAACTTATCTTCAAGAACTTCCAACAGACCTTCGGATGGATGAAAGGCATGAATAAATAAATTGTAAAATAATTCTTTTAATATATAATAAAATTTAATTGACAATCTATGAAAAAAATTTATATTATACTGATTATTATAGTGGCCGCGGCGATGATTTTCAGTATTTCATTTTTCAAAACGCCGGCCAAAAATGATTCTCAAAATAAAAAAATTGATAACATCAAAACAGATGTTTCTAATCAAACTAATAATTCTAAAATAAAAAATATGAATCACATTGTAACCATTAAAACAAATATGGGCGAAATTCGTTTCGCCACTTATGACGCCGATGCGCCAAGAGCGGTCAGTAATTTTCTTACTCTTGCCAAAAAAGGATTTTACGACAAAGTAATTTTTCATCGGGTTATAGACGGATTTATGATTCAAGGAGGGGATCCTGATGGAACTGGAATGGGCGGACCCGGATATCAATTTGCCGATGAACTTGATCCTCAAACCGATTCCTATAAGCAAGGTTATAAAAAGGGTGTTGTGGCTATGGCTAATGCCGGACCTGATACCAACGGCAGCCAATTTTTCATTATGGTTGCCGACTATCCTTTGCCGAATCAATACACTATTTTCGGAAAAGTAATTTCCGGACAAGAAGTGGTTGACGCAATTGCCAAAGTAAAAAAAGATTCAAATGATCGTCCGCTTTCTTCTGTTATAATGGAAACAGTAACAATATCAGAATCTTCGGGAAATTAATATGTCCTACTTTGTTTATATCCTTGAATGCGCTGATAAATCTCTATATGCCGGAGCAACCAATAATCTTGAAAAACGTTTGAAACAGCACAATAATTCCAAATGCGGCGCTCATTACACGAAATTGCGCCGTCCGGTAATCTTAAAATATTCGGAAATTTATAAAACTTTAAAAAAGGCGAGAAAACGTGAAGCTGAAATAAAAACCTGGGACAGAACCAAAAAACTGACTTTAATCAATAAAAGGTGCGGGGTTGACAAAAACTAAAAAATTTGTTAAATTATAAAAGTAGAAATTTTAAAATAATAGAAATTTGAAAAAAAGGAGGTGAGTTATGGAAGAAAATTTTGATACTCATGGTCTGCTTTTTGCTCTTAACAGAATAGAGGAAGCGGGCATAAAAAAATGTCATGAGATTAATTTTTGTCAAATTTGTTGGGGTGCAGGATTGCAAGGATTAGAAAGTATTTTAAAAGGTATTAATAAAGAAAAGTTAGTGAAAAAACCATGTTTAGGAGGAATCTGTAAAGAGTGGAAGCTTGATAAAGAAAAACTTGAAGAAGTAATACAACAGGAAAAAACTGGTTAATAAAAGGGGATAGTCGTTTTGTTGCGACTGTCCCCGAATTTTTTTATATTGCCATTTGCTTAATTTTTTGGTAGAATAAAGGTATAATAAATCAATTAAATTTATGAAATTTTTACTTACTTCGTCAGGACTTACAAATAAATCAATCGCCAAAGCTTTATTGGAATTAGTCGGTAAAAAAGCCAAAGAAACAACAATTGCTTTTATTCCCACCGCGGCCAATCCCATTCAAGACGACAAAACTTGGCTGATTAATGATTTATACAATATCAAAAAGCAAAATTTTAAAAGCATTGATATTGTTGATATTTCCGCTTTGCCGAAAAAAAATTGGCTGCCGCGGCTTGAAGATGCCGATGTTCTGTTTTTTTCCGGAGGAAATGTTTTTCATTTGATGTATTGGCTGAAAAAATCCGGTTTGGCGAAAATTTTGCCCAAGCTTTTAAAAACTAAAGTTTATGTGGGAATCAGCGCCGGTAGTATGGTTACCACAAAAGATCTCTCTTTTAGCTCAGCTAAACGCCTTTATTATGAAGATTTAAAAGGAAAACCCGATGAAAAAGGTCTCGGGTTTTTTAATTTTTATTTCCGCCCGCATCTCAATTCTCCGCATTTTCCAAAAGTCCGCAAGAAATTTTTACTCGAAATGAAAAAAGGATTAAAAGAACCCATCTACGCCCTTGATGACCAATCCGCCCTTAAAATTAAAAATGGAAAAATTGAAGTCGTCACCAAAGGCAAGTATCTAATAATATAGTTTCTGAATATGAGTAAAAAAGAAATAAATAAAAACATAGTCATTTATCAGGCAAAATCCGGTGCAATTGAGCTTCGGGGCGATTTTACGCGCGAAACAATATGGGCTACTCAAGCACAGATAGTAGAACTTTTTGGCGTTGATCAATCTGTAGTCTCTCGTCATATAAAAAATATATTTAAAGATGGCGAAATTGAAGAAAAAAGCAATATGCAAAAAATGCATAATGCAAATTCTGATAAACCTATTATTATCTACTCATTAGATGTTATTTTAGGAGTCGGATATAGAACAAATTCAAAAATAGCTATTGAATTTCGTAAATGGGCGACCAAAACTCTGCGAAGTTATATCGTGGATGGTTTTGCCGTGAATAAAAATCGCATTGCGAAAAATTACCAGCAGTTTTTAACTGTCGTGCAAGATATTAAAAAACTTTTGCCTGCCGGGCCGGCAATGGAAGCAAGAGACGCAGTTGAACTTGTTTCGCTTTTTGCCGATACTTGGTTATCGCTTAACGCCTATGACAAAGATTCTTTGCCAAAAGGAAAGCTGACAAAAAAGAAAGTTGAATTAACGGCCGATAAAATTATTGACAGCCTTGCTGAATTAAAAACAGAGCTTATTCGCAAATCGGAAGCGACTGATATTTTTGGCATGGAGAGAAGCAGGGGATCTGTGGCCGGAATTGTCGGGAATGTGATGCAATCTTTCGGAGGCAAAGAACTGTACGAAAGCGCGGAAGAAAAAGCGGCGCATCTGTTGTATTTTATGGTTAAAAATCATCCCTTTACTGATGGAAATAAAAGAAGCGGAGCATTTGCTTTTGTCTGGTTTTTAAAGCAAGCCAATATTTTGAATGTATCCAAACTCACTCCTTCTGCGCTCACGGCGCTTACGATTCTTGTCGCGAGCAGCGACCCGAAAGATAAAGACAAGGTCATAGCTTTAATTTTAAATCTTATTGCTAAATAAAACAAAATGCCAAAAATTAAAGTTTTAATTCAAGGTTTTGCCAAAGAAAAAAACGGGCAAGAATTCGCCTCGTCAACAACCACTTTGATTCAAGAAAACGGATTAAATATAATCGTTGATCCGGGAATGGACAGAAAATTATTATTAACGTCTTTGAAAAAACAAGGATTGGCCGTTTCGGATATAAACTATGTAATTTTAACGCACAATCATCCTGACCATTATCTTCTGGCCGGAATTTTTGAAAAAGCCAAAGTTATGGACGCGGATGATATTTATTCGTGGGACGGAAAAATCACCGGTCATAAAGGTAAAATCCCGGGAACTGAAATTAAAATAATCAAAACGCCCGGACACAGTATGTTTCATTGCTCACTCTTGGTCCAAACAAAAGAATTCGGAAAAGTGGCCATTGTCGGCGATGTTTTCTGGTGGGCAGACGAAGAAAAACAAAAAATAGACCAACAAAGCCTGTTAAAGCACAAAGACCCTTACGTAAAAAACGAAAAACAGCTCCTGGAAAGCCGAAAAAAGATTCTGAAACTCGCGGATTATATCATCCCCGGCCACGGAAAAATGTTTAAAATAGGCGAATAGCCCAAAAAATAGAGCCATCACAATAATTAATTTAATAAAATTGTTATAATATGTCAAAGAAGAAAGCTAAAACTAAAGTAAACGCGAAAAATATTTTTGATAAACGTATTGCCAAAAGTCTTGTGGGTAAAAATAGCGAGGAAACTATAGAAATTTTTTGTAATTTAAATCAGAAATATTTTTATCATTTAGCTCAAAAATACAAATTAAAAGAACGCCAAATATCTTCCCTGGTTGGGTTTAAAGACGAATTTTTTGTTAAAATTCTTATTGATCAAATTATTAAAGAAAACAGTTTCGGAGAAAAATTTTATTGTACGAAAGTTACAGCAAACGAAAAAAGCGGTCTATCCGCTCGGGTAATAAAATTTAATGGCAAAGATAAGACTTTGACCGTTGGAGGGGACTGTGTTATTTTTAGAAAATCCGATAATAAACCACTTATGATAATTGAATGTAAGGAATACATTGATATGATAAGAATGAAAGAGGTGATTGGTGAATCGCGTGTAATTAAAGACAGTATTTTAAAATCAATTAATTTACTTGGAGATATAAAATTTTGTATTTTTTCCGAGGTACTAGAACTAACTGATGGTTGGGCTAATTTTCTTAAAAATTCAGATTTAAAACATCAAATTGATGAGATATTTATAATCAGAAACGGGAAAAGAAAAGATAAAGAGAATAAGCCGGTTAAAGAAAATTTAATAAAGTTCAAAAAATATATTGAATATTTTTTAATAAATTTTAAATAAAAGATTTTACTATTTTAATCTCTTTATTATTTAGGTTATAGAGATTAAAAATTAATTGATCAATTTGATTATCAATTTTACTAAATTCGTTTTCTTTTTCGGTTTTTAATATTTTTTCAACCAAAACAACAATATCAGATTGTTGTTTTTTTGTTGGTTCAGCAACAGGTAGGCCAGAAAGATAACCAATTAAATAATGCAAATAACCTCCCGCCACATGAGTACCTTTTAAAATATTAGCATAATAATAATGTAATAATTTTGAGTTAAGAAGTGCAAGAAAAAATTTAAGATTAAAATCATTTTTTATATTATTGTTTAAGTTGGCTACGAAAAATGTATCCTTACAATAAAATTTATTATCATCATATGTAGCTCGTAGTCTCAAAGAATTTTGGCAAATAATTAGTTTTTCTTGTTCAAATAAGCTTCTTGGTGGTAGTTGATTTTTATGTTTTTTGGCCAAGTTTTCATTATAGTCTATCCACCATCCACCCCATTTTAATTTATATCTATTTATATCGTCATTACCAGCGAAAGATTTTCCACCAATTAGTTTTTTAGCAAATTTGGATTGTGGTTTTTGGGGGAATAAGAATTTTTCCCGCAACCCAGATGCGTGAAATGATATTGTCCATTTTAAAGTAAGATAATTATCAAGCGTTTTGTATTGTTTATCAAGTAGTTTCATTAGTAAATTATTTTGTTTTTTGTCGCTAGGTAAGATAAAAAATACAAGATCATCCCTTTTATAAATATCTTGTTTAATTATATTGGTAATAAAATTTTTATTCTCAAGTTCCTTTATACTAGTAATTTTTTCTGCGGTTTTAATCACGTTATTTTGTGGTTTTTTATTCTCAATAATTAAAATAATAGGATATACTGATACATTTTTAAAGACTTCGCATTCAGATACGTCGATAATTTCTGTAATTGAATATTTATCCAGCAACTCCTCTCGCATTTTTTTTGCATAATTGGCTATTAAAAATTTATTGGGTAGTATATAGCCAAATTTACCACCGGTTTTTAACAAACGCAATCCTTTATCAATGAAACATACAAAAAGATCGAAAGCACCAACCGTAACATTTGGACAAGTTTTAATACACAACTCTTTTGTTTTTTTGTCCATTTTTTTTGCTTCTAGATAGGGTGGATTCCCGACCACAAAGTCAAAGCCATTAATAAATTTACCTGATTTATTTTTAATATCTTTAATTTCTTGCTCATCGGTAAGGGGTATTCCTATGGTATTTGTCTGAAATATTTTAATTTTTGGTACCTGATATTTTGGATTATCTTTTTTTACCTCAATGATAAAATCTAATAGTTGTAATAGAATATTGGTTTCAGCCAAATAGCAAGCAAATGGATTGATATCTAGGCCATAAATATTATTAATAACTTTTTCAATAATTGATATTTTGTTGTCTTTATTTTTCAATTTGTTTATTAATCTATTAGCTGCGCGTGTGGTAAAACCACCAGAGCCACAAGAGATATCAATGATTTTTTTATCTTCAATATTATTTATATATCCAGTTTGATCTAAAATATAATCAATAACAGCTTCTGGAGTATAAAATTGTCCTAATTGTTTTCTTTCTTCTCTGGTAATAAATTGTTCATACATTTTTCCTAAGATATCTCGATCGATTTGTGAGAAATCGTATTTATTAAAAGTATTACTAATTTCTTGTAGTAAAATATCATCTGGACTATACCAATCAAAAATATTACTTATGAAAATGTGGGAATATATTTCTTGCGCATCCTTTTTAAGGATAGTTAATTTTTGCTTGGTTTGAATATCATTAAAATCTATCAATTTTTTATCCTTACATACCCAAAGTAAAAGTAATTCATTTAAAAAAGTATATGTAGTTTCAAGACAGAATTTATTTTGATCTGATTTATTTTCTGTTTTTTGCCATATCTCAAATTCTTGACTTGGTTTAAATTTACTTTTTATTTCTTCCAACGTTCTAATGATAAGTTGTTTTAGGTCTTTATTAAAAGTAAATAAATTTAATGTTTCGTTTAGTATCACTCGAGTTTCGTAATTTCTCATTACAGAAACTACCTTACCCTGAATAGTCAATTCTTTTGTAAAGATTGGTTTAAAAGTTGGATTGGCGGGCTGTAATCTAAACCTATTTTTTTCTTTATAAATTTTTTTTAGGGTTACTTCATTACCATTTATTAAGGCAACTGCTGTTTCGCCATTTTCTACCGTAGCCTGTTTTTTGATTATTACAATATCTCCGTCAAATATACCTTCATTAATCATACTATTACCTTGAACTTTTAGAGCGGAATGTTCTCCTATTTTTGAAAGAAGACTTTGTTGTACTAAAATCGTCTCTGGAATCTCAACCGCTTCAATTGGTTGGCCAGCGACGATAGTGCCAAGCAGGGGAATCTCTACTAAATCAGATTTTTTATTATCATTAGTTAATTCAATTTTCCTATGTCCATGCAATGATTTATCAAGATAGCCCTTAGATCTTAATGCTTCTATATGTTGGTGTACTCCTGAAACAGACGATAAATTAAAATGCTCCTTTATTTCTTCGAGCGAAGGAGCATATTCATTTTTTAGAATGAATTTTTCAATATAATTAAGGATTCGTTTTTGTTTTTTAGTAAGCATAAATACAATTTTTATTTTTATACTTCTTTAGTATAACATAAATTTTGTTAATTACTTGTGGATAACTTTCGGTTTTTTTTCGGTATTTGTGGTATACTACTAAAGTAGGAATAATTTAAAAAATTAATTATGGTTAAATTTAATCAAACCCAAAAATTTACAAAAGAAAATTTTTTAGGTGGGACTTAATTGCAACATACTCAAGTAAAGAATAAAGATCACATTAAATAAATAGAGAAGCAAATAATTAGAAGAGAACAACCAAAATTTAATAAACAAATAAATAAACCTTATGAACTATTATAATAATTTATACAAGTCAAATTCAAAAACAAAAGTTTTTATTAGTTTTGACTATGATCATGATTTAGATTTAAAAAATTTACTTGTTGGGCAGGCAAAAAATGATGATAGTCCTTTTGAAATTACTGATATGTCAGTTAAGGAAGAATTAACAGGAGATTGGAAAGAAAAAGTAAGAACACAAATAAAAAAGGTTGATCAAGTTATTGTAATCTGCGGTGAATATACAAACACTGCTAATGGTGTTGCTGCAGAAGTAAAAATTACACAAGAAGAAGAAAAACAATACTTTTTACTTTGTGGTCGAAATGGAAAGACTTGCGTAAAACCAAAAAATGCAAAAGATTTAGATAAAATTTATAATTGGACTTGGGATAATTTAAAACTTTTACTTGAAGGAAAAAGATAAAAATATATGAGTGATTTATTTTCAAAAAGCGAGAAAGAATACGGAGGCGACTATTGCGTTCATTATTTTGAGCAATATAAACTATATATTGAAAGTATGGAAAAAATAAGTGATAGAAGACAATATGCAAATAATTATTTTATTACCATCAACACAGCATTAATTTCTCTAATTGGAATATCTTCTCAAATAAATTTTTTTGAAAGTATTATTTGGATTAAATATTTTTTAGCATTGATTGGTATTATTATATGTATTACTTTTGGATATTTAGTTAAGTCGTATAAACAATTAAATGAGGGTAAATTTAAAGTTATACATCAAATTGAAGAAAAATTGCCATTAGCTATTTATAAATATGAATGGGAAATTTTAGGCAGTGGCAAAGATAAGAATAAATATTATCCATTTTCACATATTGAACTTATAATTCCATGGATATTTGGGATTATCTATACTATTTTAGGAATTTGTTCTCTATTTTAAAATATAATTTAGATGATGCGTCAGAACAAAATTTGGTAACCATCGCTAAATAATATTAAAAATGTCCTTATTTAAGAAAGACCTATATTATATGGGTTTTTCTTTTTTAGTAGGCACTAATTTGATATTTACCTTGTTCTTAAATAATGTTATAATAAATTATTCAAAACTAAATTAATAAAATAAATATGTCTGAATATTATAACCCAAACAGAACAAGAAATCTTTACAGTCCGTTATCAACGGGAATTTTTCGTTTAAGCCGGTCAAAGATTGATTTATTCATAAAATGCCCGAGGTGTTTTTATTTGGATCGTCGGCTTGGCGTCGGCCAACCGCCCGGATTTCCATTTTCTTTAAATTCCGCCGTGGACAAGCTTTTAAAAAAAGAATTTGATATTCATCGCGCCAAAGGCGCGGCGCATCCTTTAATGACTGAATATGGCGTGGATGCGGTGCCCTTAATCCATAAAAAAATGGAAGAATGGCGTGATTCTTTGCGCGCCGGCATAACTTATCAAATACCGGGCACAAATATAATGATTACCGGCGGCGTGGATGATGTTTGGGTAAATCCGAAAGGCGAATTTTTAATTGTTGATTACAAGGCCACTTCAAAAAGCGACGAGGTTAATTTGGATGCCGAATGGCAGATTGGATATAAGCGGCAAATGGAGATATATCAATGGTTATTCAGGCAAAATGGTTTTAAAGTATCTTCAACCGGTTATTTTGTTTATTGCAACGGCGACGCGGACAAAGAAGCATTTGACGGCAAACTGGAATTTGACATTAAAATTATTCCGTACAAAGGCGACGATTCTTGGGTTGAAAAAACCATCCAAGAGGCGATAGAGTGCCTTAATTCCGACATTCTCCCCAAACCCGGACCCGACTGCGACTTTTGTAAATACCGCCAAGCAGTCAAAAAATTCGAGAATTAATTTTATTTAATCACAATCCTATTCTATATCTCCAAAAAATCATTCTCACATTCTTGAGAATATGAGAATGTTCAATAGCTGATTATTTTACCTACAGTGATTACTAAAATAATAATTTATGATAAATAACAAACAAATCACAATTTTTGAAGGTCAAAAAATCCGCCGGTTATGGGATGATAAAAAAGAAAAATGGTATTTTTCGATTATTGATATTATGACTGTTCTTACTGAACAACCCGATTTTAAAAAAGCGCAAAGCTATTGGACAACACTTAAAAGTCGTTTAAAACAAGAAGGAAATGAGTCTGTCACAAAATGTGACAAACTGAAATTACAGTCTGCCGATGGAAAGTATTATCTTACTGATACAGCTGACGTGGAAATAATTTTGCGATTAATCCAATCAGTCCCAAGTCCAAAAGCCGAGCCGATAAAATTATGGCTGGCGCGCGTTGGCTATGAACGAATTCAAGAAACCGTTGATCCGGAAAAATCTATCAATCGAGGCAGAATGAATTGGCAAAGAATGGGCCGAAGCCAAAAATGGATACAGCAAAGAATGATGGGGCAGGAAATTAGAAATAAATTAACTGATTATTGGAAAAATAACGAAGTCAAAGAGCAAGACGAATACGCTATTTTGACAAATATTATCCATCAAGAATGGAGCGATTTATCGGTCAAGGAACATAAAAAATTAAAAAAGTTAAAAACGGAAAATTTGCGCGATCATATGTCGGACGCGGAACTGGTTTTTACGGCCTTGGCGGAACTTTCCACTCGTCAGATTGCTGAAACCATGAAAACAAAAGGATTGGAAGAAAATAAAATTCCGGCTGTTAAAGGCGGCCGCATTGCTAAAAACGCGAGATTGGAGTTGGAGCAGAAAACGGGTAAAAAAATAATCAGCAAAGAAAATTTTCTGCAATTTCATAAAAACGGAAAAAAATTAATTGAGAAATAGTTCTGTTTTGTGTATATAAAAACATTCTCACATTCTTGAGAATGTGAGAATGTTTATTTTTTTAAAAATAATAAAATATTATTAAAATTAAATTTTAAATTATGAGACCGACGAAAGACGAATACTATTTAATGATTGCCGAGCAAGTGAAAAATCGCGGCACTTGTCTTCGCGCCAGAATTGGAGCAATTATTGTCAGAGATGAACAAATTGTTGCCACCGGTTATTTGGGCAGCCCAAGACAAACAAAAGATTGCCTTGAAAGAAATGAGTGTTTAAGAGATAAATTAAATATTCCTCATGGCCAAAGATATGAACTTTGCCGAAGCGTGCACGCTGAACAAAATTGTATTTTAAACGCCGCCCGAGCCGGAGTATCCATTTTGAACGGAGATATGTATATTTATGCCGAGAATCAAAAGGGAGAGAAAACAGACGGTCTGCCTTGTTTTATCTGCAAAAAAATGATCATTAATGCCGGTTTAAAAAGAGTAATATGCTCTACCAAAGAAGGAAAAATGAAAATTTTTAATGTTGAAGATTGGACGCGCGACTGGCAAGAAAAAGACATTGTGGACGATCAACAGCAATACGGAAAAGATCAAAATAAATAATTTAATTATTAAAATATGGAAGAAGAAATTTTAAAGAAAATTGAAGAGCAGGATAAAAAACTTGAAGCGATTTATCGTTCTGTTGAAAAAATGAGAAAGTATTTTCTTTGGACGCTGATTATCAGCGCGGTTATGATTATTATACCGCTTATCGGGCTTGCTTTCGTGATTCCAATGTATTTAAAGTCGCTTAATCTCGGAGCATTAGGTTTATAATTTTTTAATAACAATAAAACTATGAACAAAAGAAATGTTATTCGTTTCTTAATTTCTTTGATTCTTTGCCAAGGCGCCGGAATTGTTGGCAGTCTTTTTACCGTCCCGGCTATCAAAAATTGGTATGTATTTTTGCAAAAACCGTCTTTTAGTCCGCCGAATTGGCTATTTGGTCCGGCCTGGACTATACTTTATTTATTAATGGCGATTTCCATTTTTCTTATTTGGAAAACCGGTCTTGCGGATAGAAAGACAAAAACAGTTTTTCGTCTTTTCTGGATTCATCTATTTTTTAATGCCATTTGGTCAATTTTATTCTTTGGACTGGAAAGCCCATTGCTTGGACTTTTTGATATTATAATTTTGTGGGTAATGATTGGAATTTTAACTTTTCAATTTTTTAAAATTAAAAAACTGGCCGGAATTTTATTCATTCCTTATTGGCTCTGGGTTTCCTTTGCCACAATTCTAAACTTTTTTGTTTATAAATTGAATTAATGTATATAAAAAACAAAAGACAATAATTTCTAATGTGAGGGGGTTGACCCCCTCACCAAACGCTGATGTATTTTTCAAATAAGAAGTCTATTTATTTATATTCAAAATATTTTTTAATTTATATCAAAATTAAACTTAGAAATTTTAAAAAACACGAGACTGAGTGTTTATCAGCGTTCAGGTGAGGGGGTTGACAAAAACTTAAAAATTTGTTAGATTATCTTTCAAAGGAGGTGAGAATGAAAATGAAAGAAAAGAAAAAAATATCTTTTTCAAAAGTAAACAGAGAGATGAATGTTCTGCAGAAGAAATGCGAAGAAATATCTAAGCAACTAGATGCAGTGCGAGACGAGGGTGCTAAACTGGAAAATAATGATAGTAAAGGAAGGGATATTCTGCAAAAGACACTTGGAAGGATATTCAATCAGTTAAATGCGATACGAAAAAAATGTAAAGAATTACAGAGAGGCAAAGCTAAAAATGTTAGAAAATTCGCAGGAAAACTGGTTGAGATTTCCTGGAAGAAGGGCGACAACAAAGGCAGATTCAAGTGTGTTTTTTCGAAGATTCTGTTTGTTGAGAAAGGTTGGTTTTATCTGATCAATCATAAAACTAGCCAAGTTGTCAAAGGCCACATAAGAGAAGGGATGCTGGCCGTAGAAGAGATTACAAAGATTATAGAGCTTTAATTTAAAAGGGTCCCGCGCAATTATAATATGTCGCGGGCTCTTTCTTTTTATTTCATATATAATCGCTTGACAAAAACTTAAAAATTTGCTTAAATTAATAATACAAAGGGGGTGAGAAAAATGAGAAAAAGAAAATTATCTTTTCATCAAGACGATGAAAAGATAAAGAAATTACAGACAAGAAAAGCCGAGATGATTAGATCCTTTATAGGAATACCGGTCCAAATATCTTACAATGGAGACTATAGAGGAGAGATGAAATGTACTTTAAGTAAAATTTATTCTTTGGACGGATTTGGTTGGATATGTGAAATAGACCCCAAAACCGTAGAGATCATTGAGGGCCCCAAAGAAATAAGAGTTATGTTTGTAAAGAACATAACTAATATAAAAGAAGTATAACCTCGAACTCGAAAGGAGGTGAGAAAAGATGAAAGAAAGGAAAGTTTCATGTTTCTTTGAGGAAAACCGGAAGACAAATGTCTTCCAAAAGAGAATAGAAAGATTGAGTATTCAGATCAATCAGTGGCAAGGCGAAAGCTATAAAATACAGAAAATGAAAGTTAAGGAAATTAGAAAATTTATAGGCAAGCCGGCCGTAGTAATTTACAAACAAGGAAAAACAAAAGGAAGGATTAAATGCACTTTGAACAAGATTCAATCTGCCAATGGAATGGATTGGGAATGCAAAATGAATCCTGATTTTAAGATTATTTCCGGACCACCCAAACCAACTCCTTTATTTGTAAGAGAAATTACGATGATTATGGAGGTCTAATGCCTCCATAAAAGCCCGCCAGAATATCGCGGGCTTTTATTATTTAATTATATTATTTATCTGGACAAAATTTTTAAATTTGGTATAATTTAAACGAATTAAGGGGTTAGAAGCCATTGACCAGGTAGTGAAATTTTGACAAGGCTTTTGGTTTTTATTTAATTTCTTTATTTATATATACTTAATTTATTGGTTTATAAATTAAGTAACTGTCTTCTACTGCCTTAAAAAATAAGTCAAAATTCTACTACCTGGTTGACAAAAATTTAAAAAATATTATTATTTAAGGCCAAGCTGGGTTATATCTCAAAAAACTATGGCAAAATTAGTAGATAAACAATATTGGATGGAATCTATAAAAATATTCAGCCGATTATCGGTTTGGATTGTTTTTCCCGTTCTTATCGGAGCTTTATTGGGAAAATGGCTGGATAAAAAATATAACAGTTCGCCGCGCTGGTTTTTAATCGTAATCGGATTGTCTTTTATCATTTCAGTAGTCGGTTTGGTTAAAAATACTTTGGAAGAATATAAAAAAATTGAAAAACGCAAATAAATATGTCTAATAGTTCAGCGGAGACAAATACAAATAGTGATCAAGTTTTGCACGAAAATACTTTATACGCCGAACCGGTTTTTCACGCCGGTCATTTTCCGATTACCAACTCCTTGATTAACTCTTGGATAGTAGTGATTTTTTTTGTTATTGCTTTAGTTTGGTCTTTAAAGGGAAAAATAAAACAAGTGCCTCGCGGTTTACAAAATGTTTTGGAAATGATTTTTGAAGCATTTTTCAATATTTTTGATTCGGTTACGGGCAGCCGCAAAAAAACTTTGCATTTTGCGCCATTTGTTTTGTCTTTCTTCTTTTTTGTTTTAATCAATAACTGGATGGGTCTTTTACCAGGAGTCGGATCTATTGGCCAAATAGTATCAGAAGGGGGCCATAAATTATTTATTCCTTATTTTCGCGGCGCAACGGCTGATTTAAATACCACTTTGGCTTTGGCTTCCATAGCTGTTGTGGTCAGTCATATTATGGGAGTTATAGCTCTCGGCTGGTGGAAATATTTGAATAAATTCATCAATTTTAAAATTTTATTGGAAATACCGAAAAAAATTATCAAAGATCCGACTATTATACTGGTCAATTTCATTAAATTTTTTGTCGGTTTAATTGAAATAGTGGGCGAGTTGGCCAAAATCGCCAGTCTATCTTTTCGTTTATTCGGAAATATTTTTGCCGGTGAAGTATTACTGGCTTCAATGTCGGCCATTTTCGCTTTCGGTTTGCCGCTGCCGTTTATGTTTTTAGAAGTCATTGTCGGCCTGATTCAGGCTTTAATTTTTTCAATTTTAGTGTTAATATATCTATCTATTGCCACTACAGCTGAAGAACATTAATTTAAAGGTCAATTTAAAAAAATTATAAATAATTTATTAAAAACACACTATGGAAAATATAATGTTAGCCAAAGCTTTAGCTATCGGTTTAGGTTCTATCGGAACCGGCTTAGCTATCGGCTTTATTGGCGCTAAAGCAATGGAAGCTATCGGCCGTAATCCTGAAGCTTCCGGTAAAATCTTGGTGCCAATGTTATTGGCCTGCGCCTTTGCCGAAGCTATCGCCATTTACGCCTTAGTTATCGCTTTCAGCATCAAATAGTAATTTGACGAACTGCTCCTTTTTCGGGAGCAGAGGTTAAATTATTATTATATTAAATTTTTTATATGGATTCATTAGTTTCTATTTTTCACATTGATTTTAAATTATTTTTGGCTCAATTGATTAATTTCGCGATTATCTTTTTTGTGCTTTATAAATTCGCTTTTAAACCGATCGCCAAAATAATGGAGGAAAGAACAGTGACGATTGAAAAAAGCTTGAATGACGCCAAAGAAGTTGAAAAAAAATTGGCCGAGACAAATCTTGAACAAACTAAAATTTTAAATGGAGCAAAGAAAGACGCTTTGGCTATTGTTGAAAACGCAAATCAGTCGGCTGAAATTAACAAGCAAAAATTAATTGAAAAAACTAAATTGGAAGTTGCGGCTATTTTTGAAAGTGAGAAAGCCAAAATTACTCAAGAAAAAGAAGAATCTTTAAAAGACATTAAGCGGGAAATGGCGGATTTGGTGGTTTTGGCAGTAGAAAAAGTGCTTAAAGAAAAAATGACTGATGTTAAAGATAAAAAAATAATTGAAGATTTAATTAAGAAATAAAGGGTATAATATATTATGAAAATTTCCGCCCGGCAATATGCCGAGAGTTTAACTCAATCCATTTCTTCCAAAAGCAAGCCCGAAATGGCTGTTATTTTGGATAATTTTGCCAGAATTATGATGGAAAATCGGGATTTAAACCGTTTAGACGAGGTTTTAGCCGCTTTTTCTAAGATTTGGGATAAGAATCAGGGAGAGTTGGCAGTTGAATTTACCGGCGCTCGAGTTATTTCGGAAAAAACAAAAAAAGAGATAGAAGAATATTTAAAATTAAAAACCGGCGCTCAAAAAATAGTTTTAACCGAAAAAACAGATGAAAATATTTTAGGCGGCATTATCTTACGTTATGAAGACAAAGTAATTAATGCCAGTTTGAAACAATCTTTGCAGGATTTAAAAAACGAAATGAATAAATAGAATAAATAATAAAAAATAATTTTATAAAAAATATGTCAAATACGAAAGATTTTATCATTGAACAGCTTAAAAGCCGAATTTCCGGTTATCAAGCTGAAGCCAAAGAACAGACTGTCGGTCGAGTTTTAAAAATTTCTGACGGTATTGCTTTGATTTCAGGATTATCCGACGCCATGATGTCTGAAATTTTAATTTTTAAATCCAACGGACAGGAAATTGTCGGCGTGGCTTTAAATTTGGAAGAAAATTTAGTCGGGGCCATTATCTTGGGTGAATTTTCCGTTATTAAAGAAGGCGATGAAGTGGTTTGCACTAAAAGAATTTTGGAAGTTCCGGTTGGTCCGAATTTAGTCGGCCGCGTGGTTGATCCGCTGGGCGCTCCGCTTGACGGAAAAGGAAAAATTGA
>JAQUOF010000017.1 GCA_028717225.1 Patescibacteria group bacterium | reverse complement strand
ATGACAATTGAACAGATTATTAATAAACTTAAATAATTTTTTTAGGAGGTATTTAAATGTTAAGATGTTATAATGCTAAAATGTTAAAATGATTTTTTATGTTTAAAAATTTTTTCGGAATATTTGCCAAAGACATAGGCATTGACTTGGGCACCACCAATTTTCGCGTTTATATTCGCGGCAAGGGTTTGGTGTTCAATGAACCGTCAATCGTTGCTATTAACACCAGAAATGACCAAATTATCGCTATTGGCAGCAATGCTTTAAAAATGGTCGGCAAAGCGCCGGCTCATATTTCAATCGTCAAACCGTTGGATCACGGCATTATTTCGGATTTTGAAGTGACGGAAAAAATGCTTAAATCAATTATTGAAAAAGTTCAAAAAGAAACATTTACTCTTTTGCCTCGGGCGAGAGTTTTTACCACCATTCCTCTTGATGTAACCGAAGTGGAAAAAAAGTCTTTAGAGGATGTTATTCTTCAAGCCGGCGGCAGAGAAGTGTTTTTGGTGGAAAGACCGATGGCAGCGGCTATTGGCGCAAGATTGCCGATTCATGACTCAGTGGGCAGTTTAATTATTGAATTGGGCGGAGGACTTTCAGAAATGGCATTAATTTCTCTGCACGGAGTTGTTACTTGGAAATCTTTGAAAATCGGAGGCGAGTCGTTGAATAAAAATATTATGAATTATGCCCGGGAAAAATTCAATATTCTTTTGGGAGATCATACAACCGAAGAAGTTAAAATAAAAATCGGTTCCGCTTTTGCTCACGCGCCGCAAGAAATGAAAATTAAGGGCAGAGATTTAATAACCGGTCTGCCGAGAGAAATAACCATGACTGATGCCCAGCTTAGAGAGGCGATGATGCCGATTCTGAAAACTATTGCAGAGAGCATTCATGATACCATTGAAGCCACCCCGCCGGAATTAGTGGCTGATATTTATGAAAGAGGACTGGTTTTATCAGGCGGTGGAGCATTGCTTCGCGGCTTGGATAAATTAATTCAAAAAAGAATCAATATCCCGATTTTTGTTACTGACGATCCGTCAACTTCGGTAATTCGCGGACTTGGTCTTATTTTGGAAGATTATGAAAATTTAAAAGAAGTGATTATTCCTTCAGCAAGAAAGTAGAATTCATTTTAACATTTTAACATGGTAACATTGTTTTTAGGAATTAGTATTAAAAAAATTTGCTACAAAGCAAATTTTTTTAATGTTTTAATGCTACAATGTTAGAATGTTATAATGCTATTAATCCTCTAATTTCAGGGAAATCAATTTTGAAACGCCGTCAACACTGATGGTTACGCCATAAAGAATATTGGCGGCTTCCATGGTTTGGCGATTATGAGTAATAACGATAAATTGCGTAAAGTTGCGAAGTTCATCTAAAATTTGAGCAAATCGATTGGAATTTTGTTCATCAAGAGCGGCGTCGGATTCGTCAATTACCACAAAAGGAGGTTTGTTGATATTGATAATGGCAAAAATCAGAGCTAATGAAGTTAAGGCTCTTTCGCCGCCGGAAAGCGTTTCCACGTTTTTTACTTTTTTTCCGGGCGGGACGGCTAAAATTTCAATTCCATTGATGTTTGATTCGGATTCTTCCTCTTCTAATTCCTTTTCTTTCTTATTTTCGTTTTCCGGATTTATTTTTTGTTCTTCGTCTTTTTCTTGCATTTCTTTGTCTTCTTCAAAAACTATTTTTGCTTTGCCGCCGCCGAAAAACATTTTAAAATATCTTTCAAATTCTTGATTAATTTTAGAGAAATTAATGGTAAATTGTTCTTTTATTTTTTTATCCAATTCTTTAATAATCAGATTGAGTGACTTAATGCCTTCTCTAAGATCAATACTTTGAGTGTTTAAAAATTCAAAATGTTCATGCACCTGCGGATATTCTTTAGTAACTTCAGGATCAATTCCGCCGATTAATTCCAGTTGGTGTTTTAAATTTTGTATTTCCTCAAAAGGCATGGTTATTTCTTGATCTATGGAGTCATTCGCGACGGATAAATTTTGAGGATCTATTTTCATCTCATTTTTGATTTCTTCCAAAAGAGTATCTTTTTTTGTTTCTACGCGGGCCAAATTGATTTGAAATTCATTGATTTTATGATTAATAACATTCAATTCGGATTGCTGATCTTGAATTTTCCTCTGCCATTCAAGAAGTTTCGTTCTTTTTTGGCGTTCATTTTCCGTAAAAAGGCCGAGTTCTTGATTAATTTCACTTAATTTTTTGTTCAAATCGCTTATCTGCTGATCCAACTCATCTTTTTCTTTTTGGATTTTTTCCACTTCATTTTCATTGGGAAGGTTGGTGATAAGTTGAGGGCGCTGGAAATATTCAAAAAGATGATTTATTTTTTTGGAAACATCTTGAGCCAGGTTTTTAATTTTCTCCAAGTCTTCAGTCAAAGAAATTTGATTTAAATTTTGCAAGAATTTTTCGTAAAGCGCGCCGATATCTTTCAGTTCGCTGAATATTTTTTCCGGATCGCCGGCAAACTTGGTTTTTTGATGGGTGAGTTGAACTTGTTTTCTTTTTTCCTCTTCAAAATATATTTTAGCTTTCAAAGTTGACTGCTTGTTGAATAATTCATCTTTAAGCTCCAGAATTTTTTGATAATCTTTTTGCAAATTCTGATATTTGTCGTCGGTTTCTTCGTAGACCAGATTTTCCGATTCTTTCTGCAGTTCTGATAATTTTTTTTCTATAATTTTTTGATTTTCCGATTCCCGCTGAATTTCTTTATTAATTTCAATAATTTGTTCGTCCAAGCCTTGGAGTATTGAACCGTAATATTTTTTTTGCAAGTTTTGCAATTGGCCTTCTATTTCTTGGCGTTTTTCCAATCTTTTGATTTGACGGGTTAATGATTTCATGCGCGGTTCAATTTCCGCCAAAGCGATTTCCGCTTGTTTTAAATTTTCTTCGGATTTTTCTATTTTTCTCGCCGCTTCGTCTCTTTTAATTTGATATTGCCTGATGCCGGTTGCTTCGTCAAAGAATTTTTTTCTTTCCATGGGCGAGGCCTGTAAAACTTGATCAACCATTCCTTGGCTGATAATGCTGTAGCTTTTTTGTCCGAAATTCGCTCTGGCCAAAAGCATCAGAATATCTTGCAACCGAACCTTGCTTTTATTGATTAAATATTCTCCTTCGCCGCTTCTGTAAATTCGGCGGGTAATGGTGAATTCCTTGTAATCTATTGGCGTTAGGCCGTCTTCATTATTAAAAAAGAGGCTTACTTCAGCCACATTAAGACGCAATTTTTTATCAGAACCGGAGAAAATAACATCTTCTGATGTTTTTCCGCGCAATGATTTTATGCTTTGCTCGCCCAGTGCCCACCTGATTCCGTCGCCGATATTTGATTTTCCGCTGCCATTTGGACCGACAATTGAAGTAATACTGAATTTATCTCCTTCCGGCGGAGCAAATTCCAAAACAGTCCTTTGAGCAAAGGATTTAAAGCCGATTAATTCTACTCGTTTAAGATACATACTCGTTATTTTAGCAGATTTATTTTTTTTGTCTATTAAAAAAGGAGTCACGTTTGATTTTTATGGCTCCTTTTTGTATTAAATTTCATGACCATTCTCTTAGAATGATCTCAATAATTTCTTTATTAGATTTATCTCCAAAAAGAGAAAACCAGTCCTGTTCAAGAATATTATTATTCCTAATAAAGAAATTTCGGTTATTTCCTTTGAGCGCTCTTATTATTTCATCAGGCGTCCAATTTAGAAATACACGATGCCAGGTTTTATGAACCCAGCTCAGCACTTCTTTTCGGTTACTTTCTTTATTTGCGCCTCCTCTGGAAAGAGGAATTTTATGATGAACAGTGATTCTGGTATCCCGTTCTATTCTAAATCTAGAATCCCCGTGTTTAGATGGTTGGCGGCGCGCTTTAGTTTCCCATTCAGGGTATTCAAAGTGCTTGCAACCAGAGTGTTTCTTGCGCTTATGCTTACGAGGCATTTCTTCCTCCTTTTGTAAAATTACGTTTTAAAAGATATATTTTAAATTTAGCAAATTTTTTACTTTTTGTCAAATCCTTTTTTTAGAGCATTTTGAGCCGCGTCAACTTCCGCTTCTTGTTTGCTTTGTCCTTTACCGGTGGCGATCATTTCTGTGGTGAAAAAAACTCCAACCGTAAAGATTTTCGCGTGAGCTGGTCCGATTTCTTCAATCACCTTGTAATTAGGCGTAATTTTTAATTTTCCTTGAGCGATTTCTTGCAATTCGCTTTTCGGATCTTTATATAATTGATTTTTAACAATAAAACTCAATTGAGTCAGTAAAATTCGGTGAATGAATTTTTCCGCCACTTCAAATCCTTGGTCTAAATAAATAGCCCCGATAAGGGCTTCAAAGGCGTCAGCTAAAATAATTTCTTTTGATTTTCCGGTTGAACCGGTTTCTCCTTTTGAGAGAAAAAGATAATGATCAAGTTTTATTTCCGAGGCGACTTTTGACAAAGTTTTGGCGTTAACCAAACTTGAACGAAAAACAGTCAGTTCTCCTTCCGGATTTGGGAAATTATTAAAAAGATATTTTGTCACAATCAGTTCTAATACCGCATCGCCCAGAAATTCAAGTCTTTCATTATGGGAAACAATGAATCGGGGATGTTCATTTAAAAAAGAGCGATGTATTAAAGATTGAAGAAGCAGGTTTTTATTTTTAAATTTAATTTTAATGACTTGTTCAAGGGGCAGTATTTTCTTGATTTCAGGCAGAAAAGGAACAGTTTTAATTCTTTTTTGTATCTTGAACATAATGAATTATTTTGATTTAGAAGACGGAGTCTCTTTTTCAATATCTTCAAAAATTGCTCCCAGGACTCCGTTGACGAATTTACTGGAAGTGGCGCCGCCGAAACTTTTGGCAATTTCTATGGCTTCATTAATCGCCACTTTTGGCGGAATTTCCTTTAAAATAGCCAATTCCAAAATACCCAACCTGAGTATGTTTCTGTCAACCAAGGTTATTTGATCAATCGGCCATTGAGGAGCGTATTTTTGAATATATGAATCAATTGTTTCCAAATTATCCGTGATTTTGGCAATCAAGCTTTCGGTGAATTCTTTCCCTTCAAAATTTTCCGGAGCGAATTCTTTTAAATTTCTTTTTGTAATGTCTTCAATGTTAACTTTGGTTTTAACGACAGATTTGTTAAAATCCCATTCGGTCAAAGTTTGGAGCGCAATAGTTCTGGCTAAATGTCTTTGAGCCATATTAAATTACGAATTATTACAAATTAATTTATCACGCGAATCACTACAAATATTCGTAAAAATTTGTATATGAAATTTGTAGAGATTTGCATTTAAGCTCTCTATTTTTTACCCTTTTTCGCCTTTGTTTTTTGAGCGACAATCTCTTTCTTATTATAACAGCCGCAAAACGGGCAAATACAATGCGGTTTTATAGATTTTTTACAGGAAGAACATTTGCTGAGATTGTTCTTTTTAAGGCGATATTGATATTGTTTAACTCCTTTTCTGCTTTTAGATCTTTTTCTATTTGGAAGTGCCATAAATTTAAAGATTAGATTAATAATTTAAAGTGTAAAATTATTTTACCATATTTCGGTTTTTTTGGCAAGATTTGCCTGGTTAGAATTAAAAGTTATCAACAGGTTTTCCGCAGGTTATAAACTTACGATATATAGACAGCTATATTATAATAATACATAAGATTTAAATTATTTATTTTTTTAAAACAAATGGAAACCTTAGATAAAAATCAACTTTGGCAAATAGTATTGGGTGATTTGGAATTGTCAATTTCAAAAGCCAATTTCAAAACCTGGCTTCAGAACACCCGCATTTCGCAAATAGAAGATAATGGAGAAACTATAATTGTCAGCGTTCCAAATACTTTTACTCAAACTTGGTTGGAGAGAAAATATCATCGCGATATTTTAAAATCTCTTCAAGGAGCCACTGATGATAAAGTAAAAAAAGTTATTTACCGCGTAGAAACATCTCAATCCATAAAACCTAGCCAGCCGTTGGCCATAGAGTTGGAAGAACTGAAAGAGATTAATACTCAGAAAGAATCGGAAATAAAAAATGAAACAAACAGCTATGGATTAAATCCAAAATATACTTTTGAAACTTTCATTGTCGGTTCCGGAAATGAATTGGCGAACGCGGCCAGTTTGGCGGCGGCAAATCAGCCGGGAAAAAAATACAATCCGCTTTTTATTTATGGCGGAGTCGGTTTGGGCAAGACGCATCTTCTGCAAGCCATCGGCCATGTTATTTTGAAAAAAAATCCCAAAGTGAAATTTCTTTATACCAATGCCGAAAAATTCACCAATGAATTCATTCAGGCGGTTGGAAACGGCTCCATGGACAAGTTCAGAAAAAATTATCGCAACTTGGACATTCTCTTGATAGACGATTTTCAATTTATGGCCGGCAAAGAAAGAACTCAGGAAGAATTTTTTCATACTTTTAACACTTTATATCAAGATGGCAGGCAAATTGTTATTACTTCTGATCGGCCTCCCAAAGCCATCCCGGCCTTGGAAGACAGACTAACCTCCCGCTTGGAATGGGGATTGATTGCTGACATTAATCCGCCGGATTTGGAAACAAGATTGGCCATTTTGAAAGCAAAATGCCAAGAAAAAAAATATGGTTTAGGCGAAGATGTTCTTCAATATTTGGCTTCCCAAATTCAAAGCAATATTCGGGAACTGGAAGGGGCTTTGAATAAAATCATGGCTTATCATGAGCTTCATAAAATAGAATTGGATTTGCCGACTGTTAAAAATATTTTAGTCAGCTTAACCACTCAGCCTAAAAAGAGCTTTCTCCAACCCAAGCAAATTATTGAAGCAGTGGCTAATTTCTATGGAATCAGAGTTGACGAAGTGACGGGCGATTCCCGTAAAAGAGAGTTGGTTGTTCCCCGCCAAATTTCCATGTTTTTAATGAGAGAAGAAATAGACGCATCTTTTCCTTTAATCGGCAAAGCATTGGGTAATCGCGATCATACCACGGCCATGCACGCATATAGTAAAATCAAACAAAGCGTCGCCGAGGGTGGAAGGGTCAAACAGGAAATAGATTTAATCAAGCAAAGACTATACAATTAAAGGATTTTGTTGAAAATTATAGATAGAAATTTAATCCGCCTTTTTGGGCGGATTAAATTTTAGTATTGTCAGGTTTAGAAAATAATGTTAAACTGTAATTAATATGTTTAACTTAGACGATTTACTAAGTCAACAAACAAGCTCAAAAAAGCCTCAGGTGGCGGAAGAAAACCAAGAAGAAAAGCTTAAAGATAAATTATCTGAAATCAGGATAAAAGAAAAAGAAGAAGAGGCCTCTCAACAAGCCTATCAAGCCGGCGTGTCTTATATTAATTTAACCGGATTTCCAATTTCTCCCGAAGCAATAAGTTTAATTTCTTCTCAGGACGCGATGAATTACAAAGTAATTTGTTTTTATCGGACAGAGAGAGATGCGAAAATAGCTTCATATCAGGCGGAGGATGAAAATTTAGCCAAGTTCCGGGAAAAAATTGAAGGAGCTTTTGATTTAAAAACAGAGCTCTTTTTAGTTTCGGAAAACAGTTTTAATTTGGCTTATAAACTTTACAGCGCTTTGCCCAAAATTACTCCTTCCATCAAGGGCGTTAAAATAACCGCCGAAGATATAGAAAATTTTAAATCAAGAATTAAAACTGTTAAAGATTTGAATCAAGAAATTCAAAAAGTGAATATTTCCGAATTGGTCAGTTTGGTTGTGGCTTCGGCAATTTCTTCGCGCGCTTCCGATATTCACATTGAAGCGGAAGAACTTAATGTGAAAATCAGATTCAGAATTGACGGCGTTTTGATTGACGCGGCGGAAATTGATAAAAAGTTTTGGGAAAAAATTATTTCCCGCATCAAACTTCTTTCAAGTTTAAAAATTAACATTACCGACCAGCCCCAAGACGGGCGATTTACCATTGATTTGGTCAAGGATAAAGTTGATGTCCGCGTTTCTTGTTTGCCTACGGCCTATGGAGAAAGCGTGGTAATGAGATTATTGCGCTCATCAGTCGCGGAATTAAGTTTTGAAAATTTGGGATTAAGGGACTCCGCTTTTGAACTTTTAAAAAAAGAAGTTGAAAGACCGAATGGAATGATTGTCACCACCGGTCCGACCGGTTCGGGTAAAACCACCACTCTTTACGCTGTTTTAAATAAATTAAATAATCCTGGAACAAAAATAATTACTTTGGAAGATCCAGTTGAATATCATTTGAAAGGCATTAACCAGAGCCAAATTGACATGACAAAGGGTTATACCTTTGCCAAGGGTTTGCGTTCAATTTTACGCCAAGATCCTGATGTGGTCATGGTCGGCGAAATTAGAGACCTGGAGACGGCTGAAATCGCCATTCAGGCGGCTTTAACCGGTCATTTGGTTATTTCCACCTTGCACACCAATGACGCGGCTGGCGCCATTCCAAGATTTTTCGCTTTGGGAGTCAAACCTTATCTTCTGACCCCGGCCATTAATGCCATTATCGGCCAGCGATTAGTTAGAAAAATTTGTTCAAAATGCAAAGAAGAAATAAATTTGGAACCGGCGGTTTTGGAAAGAGTGAAAAAGATTTTATCCGAACTTCCGCAAGAAGAAAAAAAGAAAATTAATTTTCCTGAAGATATAAATCAGCCATGGACTCCCAAATTTTATCAAAGCAAAGGATGTCCGGAATGCCAAGGATTGGGATATTTCGGCCGACTCGGCATTTACGAAATTTTTACCATGAATCCGGCAATTGAAGAAAGCATTTCAAAAGGGGAAATTTCGGAATATAGAATAAAAGAATTGGCCCAAAAACAGGGAATGGTTACCATGGTTCAGGACGGTTTATTAAAGGCTTTGGACGGCATTACTTCAGTTGAAGAAGTATTCAGGGTCATCGAATAAAGTGTCGCGAAATTCGTCTTCACTCAACGCTCAAAATCCTTGAAAATTATATTCGTTTTATTCTGAAAAATTCATAACTCCTCCCGAATAGGTCGTCAAACAGATGAATTTTTCAATAAAACTCCTTAATTTTCTAAGTTTTTTTGCGACTTCGTTCAGGCGAATTTCGCTATAAGTGATTATCAATTATTTATAAAATTATGAGAGATCAAAATTTAGACAGAATGGAAAGAATTGAAGGAAAATTTGCAGAAGAAGAAAAAGTCAAAGAAATGGAAAAATTTCTTAAAACAATAGCTGAAAAATTGAGAGAGGAAGGAGTTCCGGTTGACGATGATTGCCGAATTAATCCAAATAGTTTTAGGAAACTTTGTTCTAAAGAAGAAATTGAAGACATGGAAAGAGACGCAAAGCGAATAAATCGTTATAAATCTGACCCCAAATGGACTCCTGAAGAACAAAAAAATAAAAGAGATGGAGAGAAACTGGAAATGTTTAAAACCGCGATTTTCAATAAATTTCTTAAAGATAAATTTATTGTTGTCCGATCGTCTCAAAAAGATGACATAGATAATGGGGTTGACAATGTTATTATAGAAAAAGAAACCGGCAATATCGTTTCGGCATTTGATGAAGTTGCGACTTTTAATTATGATGATAATCAAAATGATCCTCGTTATGAAAAAAAGGCGAATAATGTAATAGGGAAAAACAAAAATGGTGTTTCTATAGAGTATGGTTTTTCTGTAGATAAAAATAAAAAAATACAACTGATAAAAGATATTAAAAATATTCCTATTTTTTATCTTGCCCTTCCTCAGAAGAAATTAGAAGAAGGAATTATGAATTTTAAACCAGACTCTATTTCTAAATGCGAAGAAAACTTTTTCAATTTTTTTATCGGCAATATTATAATCCAAATGAAAAGTTTGGAATCAAGAAAGGATATAAATTTAGAGTGTCAAAATAAATTAAAACTTTTTAAAGAATCTTTAGTGGGCATTCTTAAAGAACCTTTAAAGACTATTCTTGAAAAAGAGTTTTCAAGAAATGCTCCAAAATAAAATATTTAGTTTTTTTTATGCTTTGTCAAAAAGAAAAAAATTCAGAAAAATGTTCTTGCACTTATGCGGATTGCCACAGAAAAGGCAAGTGTTGTGAATGTTTGAAGTATCATCTGGCTAATAAGGAATTGCCGGCTTGCTGTTTCTCCAAACAAACGGAAAAAACCTACGATCGTTCATTCAAAAAATTCATCAGCGATAATTCTTAAAAACAAATAAAAAAATGAACCCGCTTTTCGGCGGGTTCATTTTTTTATTTTAGAATTAAGAGATTAATTTTGTTTTGGTCAATTTTTCAATTAAATCTTTTATTTCCGGTTTGGTTAATATTGCTTTATCTTCCGATTCAGAGTTGTAATCCACAATTTCTTTAAAAGTGATTTTTTGTTCCATTTTCCAATTTCTGATTTTTATAATCAGATTTTTTATTTTTTCAAATTCTTCTTCTGCGGTTTGATTGATTAATTTCTCGTCAACCTTGGACCATTCGGCAATTATCAATAAGTCATTATTTTGTTTTAAGCCGGTTAATTGGCCATAAATTTCCTCGGTAACAAACGGGATAAACGGATGGAGAAGTTTGAGTAAATTCAAAATAGATGATTTTAAAATAAAAACCGTGTTGTTTTGCGTTTCCGGATTTTCATTTTGGAATTTTGATATTTCCAAATACCAATCGGCAAATTCATGCCAAGTAAATTCATAAAGTTCTTTAGCCGCTTCGCCGAGTTCGTATTTTTCTATTTTTTTTGTTATTGAATCGGTCAGGCGATTTATTCGCGAAAGAATCCATTGGTCGGCCAGTGTTATTGGTTTTAAAGATGAAATGGAATCAGATTTATTTTCTTCGCATTTCATTTGAATAAAGCGGCTGACATTCCAGAGTTTATTGATGAAATTTTTTGATGAAATCAAAGATCTTTCGTCAAAACGAACCGCTTGCTGATCATGATTTATTTGAAGAATCAGGCCGAAACGAGTCGCGTCAGCGCCGTATTTTTCAATCAGCACCAAAGGATCAATGCCCGTGCCCAATGATTTTGACATTCGTTTTCCGTCCAAAGCGAGAATCGTGGGATGAATATAAACTTCTTTAAACGGCACTTCGCCCATAAATTCAATTCCGGAAAAAATCATGCGCGAAATCCAAAGATGTAAAATATCTCTGGCCGAAGTAATCACGTTTGAAGGATAAAATTTTTTCAAATCCTCGGTTTGTTTCGGCCAGCCCAAAGTGGCAAAAGGCCAAAGGGCGGAAGAAAACCAAGTATCAAAAGTATTTGAATTGCCTTCCATCGGAATATTATGTCCCCACCAAATTTGTCGTGAAACGCACCAATCGCGAATATTTTTCAGCCATTCTTCGGCGATTTTTTTCCATCGCTCGGGTTTATAAACCACTTCGTTTTTTTCTATGGCGGTTAAAACTTTTTCAGCCAAAAGTTTTGTCTTTAAAAACCATTGTTTTGAAAGCATGGGTTCCACCGTAGAACCGCAGCGGTAGCATTTGGCCACATTATGCGTTATCTCTTCTTCTTTAACCAACAATCCCAGCTCTTTTAATTTACTGATCACCAGTTCTCGCGCTTCAATAATTTTTTTGCCGTTGAATTCGTCGTTAACATTGATAATTTTTCCGACTTCATTGATTACTTTAATGAATTTTAAATTATGGCGCTCGCCAGTGTCACTATCAGCCATGTCATGGGCTGGCGTAATTTTAACCGCACCTGTGCCAAAATCTTTATCCACCATTTGATCGGCGATAATCAATACTTCGCGATTAATAATCGGCACAATTACCGTTTTGCCGATTAATTTTTTATAGCGCAAATCATCAGGATTTACAGCCACAGCCGTGTCTCCAAGCATTGTTTCCGGCCGAGTTGTGGCCACTTCCACAAAATCATTTGAATCTTTAATCGGATATTTGATGTGCCAAAGTTTGCCTTTTTCTTCCACATATTCCAACTCCAAATCAGAAAGCGCGGTTTGATCTTTAATGCACCAATTAATTACTTTTTCGCCCTGATAAATCATGCCTTTTTCCAAATAGTGTTCAAAAGCTTTTTTGACCGCTGCCTGATAATTTTCATCCATGGTGAAACGAGTGCGGCTCCAATCCAACGAACAACCCAATTGCTTAAGTTGATTTAAAATTATGTCGCCGTATTTTTTCCGCCATTCCCAAATTTTTTCCAAAAATTTTTCTTTGCCCAAATCAATGCGGGTTAAATTTTGTTTTTTTAAATCTTTTTCCACCACATTTTGGGTGGCAATGCCGGCGTGATCCGTGCCGGGGAGCCAAAGAGTTTTAAATCCTTTCATTCTGTAATGGCGAATTAAAATATCGGAAATTGTATTTTCCAAAGCATGGCCCATATGGAGAGAACCGGTGATATTCGGCGGAGCGATCATTATGCTGTAAGCTGGCCCGTCTTGATTAGGCAAATTATCCGGATTAAAAAAACCGCTCTCTTCCCAGAGTTTATAAATTTTTGATTCGTATTTTTTCGGTTCGTAAGCGGATTCCATATAAAAATCATTTTAGCATATTTAATATTTTTGTCTATTTTTTTGCTTGACAAAAATATTAAAATATGTTATTGTAATAATAATCAAGTTATAAAAATTTAGTAAAAAAGGAGGATAAAATGTTTTCTGTTCTTTATAATTTTATTAAAGGGGAATTAGACTTTCCAATTAAGGAAGGTATCAGAAGTTATTTTATTGGTGTATTTGATTCAGAGGAATCAGCTGTAACCGAACTAACCAAAGTGATAAAAACATATCAATCAGGTTTTGTAAAACTGGAGTTTAGAAGGATAGCTTATCCACAAAAAATTTTAGTCATTGAGCTTTCTCATGAAATTATAAGTCGTAAAACTCATGAAAAAACACATGAAATGCACGATTACGGAATATTCCTCTATGATTATCCAACGGGGAAACTTCTAACAATTGAAATTGATGGAGATGATGGTCATTTAAATCATCAAAATTTAATGATTATTCATCATCTCATGAAATTAGCACAGGAAGGAGCGACTATAAAAAAAGAAAAATCCTTATTCAAAAGGATTATAAAAAGCATATTTCGTAGGTAAATAATATTTTATAAGGGGCATTCTCGCCCCTTATATTTTTATTCCCATTAAATTAATTATTCTCTGATTTTTTTTCTTGCAGAGTTTTATTTTTATCACAATTGTATCTTTTGGCAAGATATTTTTAACTCGTTCAGCCCATTCAATCACGGTCACGGTATTCGGTTTGGCCAGCCAATCTTTTACTCCGATATTAATTAAATCTTGGCCGGAACTTAGTCGGTAAGCATCAATATGGCATAAATACACAGACTTATGCAGACTTAACACTGACTTACGCGGAATTTTTGCACCAGTCTGTGTGAGTCCGTGTTTTTTTCCGTGTGAGTCTGTGTTATGGATTTTCATCACTACGAATGTCGGACTGGTAATATGTTTTTTAATACCCAATCCGGCCGCAATTCCTTTAATCAAAACCGTTTTGCCGCTGCCCAGTTCGCCATTTAAAGCTAAAACCTCGCCGCCAATGAGTTTTTTGGCTATTTTTTTGCCCAAACTAAGGGTTTGTTTTTCAGAATGAGTGATAATCTTTTTCATTATAATAATATAGCATAAATTTGATATTCTTTCAAGCCAGGTTGACCCCGCACCTTTTGGCGATAATGCTTCGCATTTTGAAAAAATGCCATCGCCAAAGGTGCGGGGTTGACATTTTTAGGCCTTAAACTATACTAAATAAGCTAATATTTAACCTATTTTTATGTCTTTACCAGATAAAAGCACAAGTGAAATTTCGCCATTAATCAGGGAGTTTCTTGATAAATATCAGGCTTTTTTGGCTGAAAAAGCTCCTTCAGAGACAATACCAAAAATTCATGTTGATGAAATATCCAGTGCCATTGCCTCTTTTTATGAGAAAATAAGAAATGTCGTTGCTTATCGGGAAGAACATCTTTTGCGCAAGGGAGCGATTGAAAGAGTTTTTAAACGCCGGCTTTTCGTGCGGGGAGATAACCAAAATTTTGCCGAACTGTTAATTCAAGATATTATCCGGGTCGGTCATTTGCCGAATGATACCATCCCGGAAACGAAAATAAAAGAAACTCAAAAAATTATTGATAAATATGTATTCTTAATGGATAAGGCCAAAGAGTCTTCCAGATCAAATCGTCGGGAAATTATAGATTGGCTTATAAAAATCGGAACCTGCGAAATAGAAGAAAAATTGGATCCGCCGTTTAAAGATAATAATTTGGCGGCTTTAATGTATCAAATTTTACATGAACGCTTGGTGATTCAGAGAGGACAAATTTCAGATGAAATAAAAAATACCCAGCTTTTTATTAATATTCAGCGGGCGCTTTTAAGAGTAGATGACTCTCAACTTGATTATCGTCTTTTAAAATTTTTAAATCCCAGTTGGACGGAACTGAATCCGGAAACTTTTCCGCAGATAGCTGATAAATTATTCTTTTATAAAAAAGAAATTAAGCGTCATCTCAAGAATCCTTTGGGTCCGCTTTTTTTCCAGCTTTGCAATCAATATAATACTATTTTTTATTTAATCAGCGATATTATTTCCAATAGCCGCAATAATGAAGAAATGGATGCTGCTTTTGAAAAATCTGAACTTTTTGAAAAAACAATTAAAAATAATTATGGCAAGCGTTATGAAACAGAGAGGGGAAAGCTTACCCGTTTGGCATTTTTAAGCGTTGTTTCATTTTTTATCACTAAAGTTGCCGTTGCTTTTGGCTTAGAGATTCCTTTGGATAAATATATCGTTGATCAGTTTTCTTGGTTTAATGTTATGATCAGCATTATTGTGCCACCCCTTTTGATGCTGATTATTGTTTTAACAATTAGAATGCCTTCGGAAAAAAATTTAAAATTGGTTATAGAAGAAAGCAAGGCCGTAGTTTATGGCGATAAGGCTAAAAATTATGTCTTTAAATTGCCGATTAAAAAATCTTGGCTCGGACTTGCTATTGTTCAAATTTTTTCTTTAATAATGTTTTTTGTCACATTCGGGGGTTTGACTAAATTATTATTAACATTTGATTTCAGCATAGCCAGCATTGTTATTTTCTTATTTTTTATTTCATTGGTGGCTGCGACCGGTACAAAAGCATATAATCGTTCACGGGAATTAAGTTTGGAAAAGGAAAAGGGCAGTATTTTTACTTTTTTGATTGATTTGTTCGCCATGCCGTTGATTGCGGTTGGAAAATGGGGGGCATCCGCTTTGTCTAAATTTAATTTTATTATTCTTATTTTTGATTTATTGATTGAAGTGCCATTGCAAATTTTCTTCATCTTTTTGGAAAATTTAAGAGGCTTCATTAAAAGTCAAAAGGATGATATTTATTAGCGATGTAGAGAGAAATTTTTATTAATTTGTCATAAATAAAAACCGCCTTTTAGGCGGAATAAAAAAGCGAGTATTTAAACAAATATCCGCTTTTTTTAAACCCGTTAGAAATTTTTAATACCCCTATTTTATTTGGAAATTTATTTTTTGATATCCATATTTTTTGAAAGAAATTCCTATACTTTTAAAATTTCTAAGCGGGTTAAATTTCCAAATTAGGATTAACTTTGATTTTTTGGAAATTTTTTTGAAGTTTTTTGATTTGTTTTGTTCCCATATTTTTATATTGGAAATAAGCCGCCATGGCAATCATAACCGCGTTGTCAGTGCATAATTTTCTTTCAGGAACGTAAAAGTTAATTTTTGTTGTCAGATTTTTAATTTTTTCTTCAAATTGTTTTCTTAATTCGTTATTTGACGCCACGCCGCCGCAAAGAATGATTGATTTTACTTTGAATTTTTCAGCCGCCTGAATTGTTTTCTTGATTAAAACATCAATAATCGATTGTTGCGCTTCAGCGCATACGGCTTGAATGAACTCATTTTTTGTTTTGCTATTTGTCAGAATATTTTTATTTTTTTGAACCAGATAAAAAACAGCTGTTTTTAATCCGGAAAAGCTAAAATCAGAATCAGGCGAATTAAACATTGGGCGAGGAAGACTAACTTGTAGTTTGTGGTTTGTGGTTTTTAGTTTCGCCGCTTCAGCGGCAATGGCCGGTCCGCCCGGATAACCGATATTAAGAAGTTTGGCAATTTTATCAAAACATTCTCCAGCTGCGTCATCGCGCGTTTGGCCGATTTTTTTATATTTTGTTTGACCGGACATTAAAATTAATTCAGTATGTCCTCCGGAAACAATCAGACAAAGAGCAGGAAATTTAATTTGTATTTGTTTAGAAATTAGAAATTCGGATTTAGAAATTGCGCTGATTGGCGAAAGCCAATTAGCGGCAATATGCCCTTTTAAATGATTAATGCCCATTAAAGGAATTTTTTTGGCATAAGAAAAAGTTTTGGCAGTTTCTATCCCAACCAAAAGCGAAGTTACCAATCCCGGTCCTTGAGTAACGGCGATCAAATCAATCTTTTGATTTTTCAGAATTTCCAATGATTTCTGGATAACCGGCAGTATATTTTCAATATGAGCCCGAGCCGCTATTTCCGGAATAATGCCGCCGTATCGGCGATGAATTGGTATTTGCGAAGAAATAATATTTGATAAAATTTTAATTTTACCGCCCGAGGTTTTGATAACCGAGGCGGCTGTTTCATCGCAAGATGTCTCAATTCCTAAAATAATCATGGTTTTATCTTATCACAAATTTTTCTTTTGACAAATTTATTTAATTATGATAATATGAATAAATTATGCCGCTATCGTCTAGTGGTTAGGACACCAGGTTTTCATCCTGGTAACCGGGGTTCGATTCCCCGTAGCGGTACCAAATTTAAAATATAAATTAAATCCATATGATAAGCATTAAAGAAATTAAAAATCATCCTTATATTCAGGAGTTTATTTACCAGACAGAAATTACTTTGGAAGCCCTAGAATATACTGAACACGCTTTTCGCCACGCCAATTTAGTTTCCGAGCGGTCGGCTGAGATAGCCAAAAAAATCGGTTTAAGCAAAAAAGAACAGGAAATAGCGGCTATTGTCGGGTTTTGTCATGATATGGGAAATTTTTTGGGCCGCCAGCAGCATCATTATTGGAGCGCTCTTCTTTTTAATCAGCTTTTTCAAAAAGATTTTTCTCCCCAGGAATTAAGTTGCATTTTGCAGGCAATCGTTAATCATGACAAAGAGACAATGAAAATAGTAAATAAAATTTCCGCAATTACTATTTTAGCCGATAAATCAGATGTTCATCGTTCCAGAGTAACTTTGCCCAATATTAAAAGTTCAAAGGCTGACATTCATGACAGGGTTAATTACGCGACAACCAAATCAATTCATCAAATTGACCCCAAGAAAAAAAGAATCACCTTGATTTTAAAAATTGACACCAAATTTTGTTCAATCATGGAGTATTTTGAAATTTTTACCGAAAGAATGACTTATTGCCGCGAGGCGGCCAATTATTTAGGCTATAAATTCGGTTTGGTTATTAATAATTTTAAATTA
>JAQUOF010000016.1 GCA_028717225.1 Patescibacteria group bacterium | reverse complement strand
AATTCCGTTTTAAAAGAATTGCAAGCATCTCATCTTTTGAAGATTAAAAAAATAATAAAAATTCTTCAAAAAAACGGCTGGCAGATGGACGAAAGAGATGTTTTTAAAATAAAAGCTCCATATATCGGCGTGGCGAACCTGGCCGGAGTTTTTCAAAAATATCCTCAAAATCAAGATAGGATTAGAAAAGATTTTAATTGGACTCCTAAAAAAATTATTTCTCTGACTGATATTATTGAAAAATATTTTTTTAAAAACGATGTTTCTCTTTGTCCGGAAACTGAACTGGATATCAAACAGGCTATTAAATTAATTAAACAAGCTCACGGCAAAGCGGTTTTGGCTCATCCGGGTCAGCAGCTTGCTTGGCACGATGGAAATATCATTAAAGATCTTAAAAAATCAGGACTAGACGGTCTGGAAGCTATCTCAAGTCATCATTCATGGGGAAGTAATGAACATTGGCAAAAAGTAGCCAAGGAATTAAATTTAACAATTACAGTCGGTTCTGATTTCCATGGTATTCTGCCCGAAGAATGGGGGTTTGATATAAATTCAGTTTGGGATTATTTTAAAATCAACAATGAAAATTTTATTTGCCGCTTCTGAAGTAAATCCGATTTTAAAAGTCGGAGGTATTGCTGACGTAGTCAGCGCTTTAACCAAGGCGCTGAGAAAAATCAGTCAGCACGATATTAGAATTGTTATTCCTTATTATCAACCGGTTAAAGAAAAGAAATTCGGCGGGAAAAAAATTGCTCGGTTTAAGGTAAAAATTGGCGCGGAAGAAGAAGTTGTGAATGTTTATAAAATATTTTTGCCAAAAACCGATATCCCGGTTTATTTTTTGGAAAATAAAAAATATTTGACCAATGGCGGAGTTTATTTGGATATTAAAAAATTTGATCACATAAAAAGATTTTTATTTTTTTCTCTGGCTATTCCGGAATTTTTAAAAGTCATTGATTGGCAGCCGGATGTTATTCACGCTCACGATTGGCAAGCGGGTTTTGTGCCGGTCATATTAAAACTCAAGAAAATTAAAATTAAAGTTCTTTTTACAATTCATAATTTATTAACCCAAGGTTGCTGGAATTCAGATGAATGCTTAAAATTTCTCGGGTTGAAAGCTGATTTTAAAAAAAGCAATGATTTTAATATCATGCAACAAGCTATTTTGAATGCGGATTTGATTACCACGGTCAGTCCCAGTTATGCCGAAGAAATCAAGACAAAATTTTATGGCCGCGGATTGGAGAAAGAAATTAAAAGCCGTAGCAAAGATTTCAGCGGCATTTTAAACGGGATAGATGTGGATATTTTTAATCCTTTAACGGATCGGTCGCTTGTTAGAAATTATTCAATTAAAAATTTAGAAGATAAATTATTCAATAAAATTTATTTGCAGAAAAAATGCGGTTTTGAAATTTCCAAAAATATTCCTTTATTGGGGGTTATTTCCCGTTTGGATGAGCAAAAGGGAATTGATTTAATATGCGAGATAACAGATGAATTGGTTGAAAATAATTGTCAAATGATTATTTTGGGCACTGGTCAGTCTGAATGTGAAAAAATGGTCAAGGAAATACAGAGAAAATATCCGCATAATATCTGCTTTTTTGTTGAATTTAATCCAGAATTAGCCCAGCAAATTTACGCAGGCGCGGACATATTTTTAATGCCCTCTAAATTTGAACCCTGTGGCTTATGTCAGATGATTGCCATGCGTTATGGAACAATCCCCATAGTCAGGGCGACAGGAGGCTTGCGCGATACTGTAAAAAATGTAAAATTAAACAATGATTTATCAGGTCTTAACAAAAGGGTAATCGGCAATGGATTTTCTTTTTCCGATTATAATTCTCAAAAATTTCTGGTTGCGATAAAAAGAGCTTTAAAGTTTTACCAAAATAAAAAAATTTGGCGAAAAATCCAAATTAATGCCATGAGTCAAGATTTTTCTTGGCATCAATCGGCGAAAAAATATCTTAAACTATATAATAAGTTAATAAGTAAATAAGTTATGATTATCAGTTGGTACGGACAATTTTGTTTTAAAATTCAAACAGGCGAGAAAGTTGTTTTAATTGATCCTTATAGTCCGAGAAACGCGGGATTAAGAGGGCCTAATTATAAAGCCACAATTTTGGTTTTAACCAATCCGGAAGAAATAAAAATCGCTCAAAAAGATTCAAAAGACGAATGTTTTTTGATTTCAGGCCCGGGAGAATATGAATCAAAAAATATATTTGTTTACGGCACTGATGCCGGCGAAGACAAGAAACCCTTAACCATTTATCAGATTATTGTTGATAATATCAGGATTGGAGTTTTGGGAGAAATCAATAAAACATTAACAGACGGCCAATTGGAGAAATTAGACGGCATTGATGTTCTATTGATACCAATCGGCGGAAAAGGCATGATTGACGCGGAAAAAGCGGTGAAAATTGTTCATCAGATTGAACCAAAAATTACCATTCCTTGTTGTTATAAAATCAAAGGACTTAAAGTATCTTTAGATCCTCTTGATAATTTTTTAAAAGAAGCGGGTGCTAAAAATCCCGAAACAATGGAAAAATTATCTTTGCATAAAAAAGATTTAGAACAAATAGAAAATAAAATTATTATTTTGGAGCCGAAATAACAGGTAATTATGAAAAAAGCTCCTCAAAATAAGATAGTGAAATTGTGGACCATGGTAATTTCGCTTACAGTTTTGATTTTTGTCGGCTGGATTTTCAGTTTAAAATACAGTTTCCAAATTATTGACAAAAAAGATTCTTTTATTTCCACTATTAAAAAAACATATTTTGATATTAATCAATCTTTTAAAGAGGCGCGTCAAGGAATAAAACAATCTCCTCCTCAAGAAGATTTGATGACTGATAAACAAATTAATCGTTTAAAAGAAAAAATTTTAGAAGAAAATGAAAACCAAACACAAAAAAATTTACCGACTACCCCATAAAGAGTCAAAAATTAAACCAGAAATTTCTGACGAGATAATAACGGGGAGAATAGATACGCAATCTTTGGAAGATGAAGTGAAAACTTCTTATCTTGACTATGCCATGAGCGTAATCGTCGCCCGTGCCTTGCCTGATGTCAGAGACGGTTTAAAACCGGTTCATCGCCGCATTCTTTATGCCATGCATTCTATGGGCTTGAAACATTCGGTTAAATATAGAAAATCAGCCACGGTTGTCGGAGAAGTACTCGGTCATTATCATCCGCACGGCGATATGGCAGTTTATGATTCAATGGTCAGAATGGCTCAGGATTTTTCTTTGCGTTATCCTTTAATTGATGGTCAAGGAAACTTTGGTTCAATCGACGGCGACGGAGCAGCCGCTCATCGTTACACCGAAGCCAGACTTTCCGCTATTGCCGATGAAATGCTTCTGGATATTGATAAAGAAACGGTTAATTTTACGCCAAACTATGACGGCACTTTAACTGAGCCGCAAGTTTTACCGGCCAGATTGCCAAACTTGCTTTTAAACGGATCAATGGGCATTGCCGTTGGTATGGCCACAAATATTCCGCCACATAATTTGGGAGAATTGTGCGACGCGATCGGTTTGTTAATAGATCATCCTCATGCCGAAATTGATGAACTTTTTAAATTTGTAAAAGGACCTGATTTTCCGACCGGTGGTCTTATTTTTGACGTGAATCAAATAAAACAAGCTTACGCGATCGGCAAGGGACCGATTGTGGTCAGGGCAAAAACGGAAATTGTTGAAACAAAACAGGGATATTTTCAAATTATTGTTCACGAAATTCCTTACGGAGTTAATAAATCAGATTTGCTTCAAAAAATGGCAGAGCTGGTTAAAGATAAAAAAATAGACGATATCAGAGATATCCGCGATGAATCAGGCAAGGAAGGAATAAGAGTGATTATTGAGCTTAAAAAAGGAACTTTTCCGCAAAAAGTATTGAATAAATTATTTCAATCAACTTCTTTGCAAACGGTTTTTTATGTTAACATGGTGGCGCTTTCCGAGGGCATTCAACCGAAAGTTTTCGGCCTTAAAGAAATTTTGGAAGAATATATTGACCATCGCCAGATTATTATTCGCAAGCGCACGGAATATATTTTAAGACAAACACAAGACAGAATTCATATTTTAAAAGGATTGGAAATTGCCATTGATTATATTGATGAAATTATCAAATTGATTAAAAAATCTCAAGATAAAAATGAAGCCAAAATTAATTTGATGAAAAAATATCGCCTGAGCGATCTTCAGGCAGACGCCATTTTGGAAATGAAGCTTCATCAATTGGCGAATTTGGAAAGAAACAGAATTAAGGATGAATTGAAAGAAAAATTGGCTTTAGCCAAAGAATTGGAAAAATTATTGGCCTCGCCAAAAATGATTTTGGAAATTGTTAAAAAAGATTTGAAAGAATTAAAAGAAAAATACGGCGATGATCGCCGAACGCAAGTAGTAACCACGGAAGTGGGAAAATTCAGCGATGAAGATTTAATTCCTGACGAACCGACCTTGGTGGTTATCACTCGAGACGGTTATATTAAAAGACTGGCTTCGGAAAGTTTTAAATCGCAGAGCCGCGGAGGTAAGGGCGTAGTCGGATTGGAAGTAAAAGACGAAGATCAGGTAAAACAATTGATTTCCACCACCACTCATACCAATTTATTATTCTTTACGACCAAGGGCAGAGCTTTTCAATTAAAAGCTCATGAGATTCCGCAAACCGGACGAGCCGCCAAGGGCCAAGCTTTGGTTAATTTCTTGGAAGTAAGTGATCAGGAAAAAGTTTCCGTGGTCTTGCCTTCCTCTAATTTAAAAAATTCCCGCTGGATAGTGATGGTGACAAAACAAGGAACGATAAAAAAATTGGAAATCAGCGCTTTTGACAATGTCCGCCGTTCGGGATTAATTGCCATTAAATTAAAAGGCGATGATTCATTGGATTGGACTGAATTAGTTGCTCCTAATGATGAAATTATTTTGGTTTCCGCTCACGGTCAAGCGGTTAGATTTAAAGAAAAGGATTTAAAACCGTTAGGACGGGTGGCGAGCGGCGTCAGAGGAATGAAACTTAAGAAAGATGATTATATTGTTGGAATGGGAGTCATTGATAATAAAGAAATAGCCAATAAAAAATTATTAATTGTGGCGGAAAACGGTTTTGGCAAAATGACGCCTATTAAAGAATATCGTTTGCAGCGCCGAGGCGGCAGTGGAATTAAAACCGCCAAGGTTACTGATAAAATCGGAAAAATTATCGGAGCGATTGTTGTGGATGATAAAATTTCAGATAAAGATTTGCTTTTAATTTCTCATCTGGGTCAAGTCATACGTTTGCCGCTTAAAAGTGTTTCTACTACAGGAAGGGCGACTCAAGGAGTGAGATTGATGAGGTTTAATACAAAGGATATTGTTGTTTCTTGTACTTTAATTTAAATAATAAAAGTGGTTTTATGGATTTAATTCAACAATTAATCAATACAAAATATCTTAAAGATCCGAATATTATCAAGGCTTTTCAGACAATCAAGCGCAAAGATTTTATTCTGGATGAAAACGAAGAAGTGGCCGAATGCAACGCGCCTTTGGCTATTGGTTTTGGACAAACTATTTCTCAGCCTTTGACAGTCGCTTTTATGATGGAATTATTGGATCTTAAACCCGGTCAAAAAGTTTTGGATATCGGTTTTGGTTCAGGCTGGGCTTCGGCTATCTTGGCGGAAATTGTAGGTAAAACCGGCAAAGTATTCAGTATTGAAAGAATTCCCGAATTAGCGGAATTTGGCATTAGCAATATCAGAAAATATGGTTTTATCAAATCCGATCGAATAACGGTTAAAGTCGGCGATGGTTCAAAAGGCATGCCCGAACAAGCTCCATTTGATAGAATACATGTTGGGGCAGCTGCTTTTAAAATTCCCAATAATTTACTTGAACAATTAGCTATTGGCGGTAAATTGGTTATTCCTGAGGGGCAAGACACCCAAGATATAGTTTTGGTGGAAAGAATCAGTAAAGATGAATATAGTAAAAAAAGATTTCCGGGTTTTAGTTTTGTTCCTTTGATTGAAGAAAACAAATCATTATCTTAGATTAGTTTTAAAAAATTTTGATGAAATTTATTAATCAAAAAAATATATTCGTTATTTTTTTAGTTGTTATTTTAAGTATGACAACTTTTTTAAATTTTCCTAAAATAGCTCACTCTTCTGTGGCTCCGGAAACAGAAGAGCTTTTAATCAAATTAAAAGATTATTCAAAAATTTATAAAGTCAAATCAACCGATCTTTCGGTTGAAGAATTACAAAAAATTATTCTCGAGCGGCCGGAAATAGAATGGGCTGAACCGAATTATTCATTCCAAATTGCTTATATTCCCAACGATCCGCTTTACCATGAACAATGGTATTTGGATAAAATACAAACTCCGCAGGCTTGGGATTTGACTCAAGGGGGGAGCGCCGATGTCACAGTAGCGGTTTTAGATACAGGAGTTGACATTGATCATCCTGATTTAAAAAATAATATTTGGTTAAATAAAGATGAAACCAAAGGTGATGGCGTTGATAATGACCATAATGGTTATATTGATGACATAAATGGATGGGATTTCATAAATAATATTCCAAATCCAAAACCGAAATTTGATGAAGTTTTTGATGTAAATGGTATCCATCACGGCACTTTAATCGCCGGAATTATTGCGGGAATCGGAGATAATTTAGAGGGCACATCAGGTATAGCTTTTAAAAGTAAAATTATGCCTTTAAGAGTTTTAAATAGCGAAGGATCAGGCACTGTAGAGCATGTTATTCAAGCGGTTAAATACGCGGTTGATAATGGAGCAAAGGTGATTAATTTAAGTTTCGTCGGCACTAACAAAAGTTATTTTTTAGCTGAAGCTTTAAAAAATGCTTGGCAAAGAGGCGTGATTATTGTGGCTGCCGGCGGTAACGAAACAACAGGTGAGCCGGTGAATCTTAATAACACACCTAATTATCCGGTTTGCTTGGACGAGGATGACGAAAATTTTATTATTGGCGTGGCGGCTGTGGACAGCGCGGATAAAAAAGCTTCTTTCTCCAATTATGGTTCTAAATGCATTGATATTTCCGCGCCGGGAACACGCATTTATGGCCCATTGGTTTATAATTCAAATTACGAAAATTTTAAAGAATATTATGGAGGTTATTGGTCCGGCACTTCTATCGCCGCGCCGGTTGTTTCCGGATTAGCGGCTTTAGTCTGGTCGGTTAATCCATTATTAACTCAAAAACAAGTTCAAAATTTTATTATCAGTCAAGCTGACAGTATTGATTCTTTAAATCCTAATTTTGCCGGCCAATTGGGGAGTGGCCGGGTTAACGCTTATAAAACCATAGAGCACACTTATAATCAGGCCGGAATATTACCTCAATCTTATTATATTGTCACCGGCGCGGGTCCGGGCGGCGGCCCTCATGTCAGAGTTTTTGATTTATATGGTCAATCCAAGGGCGGATTTTTTGCTTATGCAAAACAATTTACGGGCGGAGTAAATGTTGCGGTTGGCGATGTTGATGGCGACGGAAAAGATGAGATTGTCACCGGCGCGGGTCCGGGCGGCGGCCCTCATGTCAGAGTTTTTGATTTATATGGTCAATCCAAAACGGGATTTTTCGCTTATCAGTCCGGTTTCAAAGGCGGAGTAAATGTTGCGGTTGGCGATGTTGATGGCGACGGAAAAGATGAGATTGTCACCAGTGGAGCAACCAGTAATAATCAGATTAGAATTTTTAGTTTTACCGGTGATTTAAGAGCAGAATTTTTCGCTTATCAGTCCGGTTTCAAAGGCGGAGTAAATGTTGCGGTTGGCGATGTTGATGGCGACGGAAAAGATGAGATTGTCACCGGCGCGGGTCCGGGCGGCGGCCCTCATGTCAGAGTTTTTAATAATCGAGGAGTGGAACAATTTAACTTCTTTGCTTTTAATAAAACTTTTTTGGGCGGAGTAAATGTTGCGGTTGGCGATGTTGATGGCGACGGAAAAGATGAGATTTTAGCCAGCGTGGCTTCCGGTGCTTCTCCTTATGTGAGAGTTTTTTCCAGTGAATTTCTTCAACTTCGACTTCAATTCTTAGCTTATTCTCGTGAATTTTATGGAGGAATCAATCTTGTCACGGCTGATTTTGATGGTGACCAAAAAGCGGAAATTATTACCGGCCCGAGAAAAGGAATGGAACCCCAGGTCAATGTTTTTAGTTTTTCCAGCAAACAACTTAGCCAGTTTTATGCTTATACTAAACAGTTTAAAGGCGGTGTCAGCATGGCAGTGTTAAGAACAAAGGGATACTAGATTTTATATTTATGGAGACGGAAATTCGCAAAGATTATTTTTTAAATAAATACGTTATTATTACTCCTGATCGGGCTAAAAGACCGCACGTTGTTATTGCTAAAGATTCAAATAAAAAAAGGGTAAAATGCCCTTTTTGTTTTACAGGAATAGAAAAAAAATTATTAATTAAACATTATCAATTCCCTAATAATCAAGTTTCGGTTATAAAAAATAAATATCCGGTTTTAACTCTTGATAATCTGAAATCTTACGGAAAACACGAGATAATTATAGAAACGCCGAAACACGGAACAGAGCTTTCTCAATTGCCTTTGAAAAATTTTGTTGATCTTTTGAAAGTTTTCCAAGACAGAACTCTAGCACTCAGTAAGATAAAGGGCATTGATTATATTTTAATTTTTAAAAATCAAGGCAATAGAGCCGGTGCGTCTTTGGATCATTCGCATTGTCAAGTTTTTGCCTCAAAATTATTGCCTCCGGATTTGGAAGAAGAATTTCAGGCAATGGATAAATATCAGCGCAAAAATAAATCATGTCCATATTGCGATATTATTAAAAAAGAAGAAAAAAGCCCGCGCCGAATTTACAGCGACCGTTATATGGTCGCTTTTGCGCCTTATGCCTCGGCTTTTCATTATGAAACTTGGATTTTTCCCCGACGGCGTCTGGACAATATTACCAATTTGTCCGAAGAAGAATTAATATCTTTGGCCAAAGTTTTAAAAAAAGTTTTGACTAAAATTTATAAACTCGGCCTTTCCTATAATTTTTTTCTCCATCAAGTTGTTTCTAAGAGAAATCAGCATTTTTATTTGAAAATTCAGCCACGCGATTCAGTTTGGGGAGGAGTGGAATTAGGCTCGGGAGTTATTGTCAATTCTATGTCTCCGGAAAAAGCCGCCGCTTATTTACGATAGAAATAATTTTGGAAAAGCAAACAGAGCACTGATTTTGGCAATCCTTTCTATTAAAGGGTTGTTTTTTTATTCTTTTCTGTTATAATAAAAAGAATAGTTTAATTTAAATATTCGTTTATGACAAAAATTATTTGGTCAAAAATAACCGGTCTGTCCAAGGATATTTTGGAAAAAGAAACCGAGGAAGTAAATACGACTTCCGAGGCGCCAGTAAAGAAAAAAGCAAAAGAAAAAAAGCCGTTTATGGCCAAAAAGAAACCTGAAGAAAGCGAGATAAAAAAATGGCTGCCCGATTCCGGACAGGGCCAATTGGTGGTTGATATTTTTGAGAGAGATAATGATATTATTGTTGAATCTACTATTGCCGGCATTAATAAAGAAGATATTGATATTACAGTTGAATCCGATTTGATTGTTATCAGAGGCGAAAGAAGGCAGGAAACAGAGGATGAATCAAAAAATTATTATTTGCAAGAATGTTTTTGGGGGAAATTTTCCCGGACATTGGTTTTGCCATATCCGGTAAAATCAGACAAAGTGAAAGCGAATTTAAAAAATGGCATTTTAACCGTTATTTTGCCCAAAACCGAAGATAAAGATCAAAATATTGAAGTTGAATAATTATGGCTCCTCGCTTAAATTTAGCCAAACAAAATCATTTGCACAAGCCGAATCATAAAAAAATAATATTTTTCTTTTTGTTTATTATTGTTTTTTTGCTTGCTTTGAGCGGTTATTGTTTCATGTTTCAAAAAGAATACACTTCGGCTGTCTATCCGAAAGTTTATTGCAATGGCCTGAGTTTAGGCGGTTTAAAATTACAAGAGGTCAAAGATTTACTGAGCGAAACAGTTGATCAGACAGAATCTCAAGGTTTTTCTTTTTATGCCAAAACCGATTTGGGAGAGAAAAAAATAAATACGGAAACAAACTCAATTGGTTTAGCTGATCCGGATTTAAGCCGTTCAATTATCAATTTTAATACTGATTTAACCGCGGAAAAAGCAATGGCTGTCGGCCGGCAAGGCAATATTTTTCAAAGATTCTCGGAAATTATTCAAGGCAAAACTATATATCCGGAACTCCAAATAGACAAACCCGGACTTCAGCAAATTTTGGAAGAAAATTTTAAGTCATTGGAAAAACCGGTTCAAAATGCCAGAATCGGATTAACCAAGCAAGGGTTGGTTTTATTGGAAGAAACACCCGGTTTTGTTCTGGATTATGAAAATGGAATTAAGCAAATGGAAACCAATTTGCATTTTTTCCAAAATATTGAAGTCCAAATTCCGATTAAAACATTAGAACCTCAAATAAAAATCAGTGAATGTTCAAAAATTTTCAATCAAGCTCAAGATTTATTCAATTCAGCGTCTTATATTTTACAATACGGTCAGAAAGAAAAAAAATTGCCGGCGACAAAATGGGCCGAATGGTTGGAATTTACCAAAGACAACAGTAATCAAATAAGCCTGACTCTTAATCAAGAAAAAATTAAAGAATTTTTAGAACCATTAGCTGTGGAAATTGATGTTGAACCGATTGAGGCTCAATTTAAAATAGAAAATGATAAAGTGGTTGAATTTTCTGCCGGTCAATCCGGTATGAAATTGAATCCAGACGCTTCTACCAAAGTTATTACTCAATCATTTTTAGATGATTTGTCACAAAATAAAATTGGAGAAGATATCCCCAAAAATAAAGAAATTAAATTAATTGTTGAAGAAACTAAACCGACTCACATTGTTGAAAATATCAATGATTTGGGAATTAAAGAATTAGTTGGCCGAGGAGTTTCTGATTTTAGCGGCAGTCCTAATAATCGCCGCCTTAATATCAAAGTTGGTTCTCAAAAATTAAACGGCATTTTAATCAAACCAGAAGAAGAATTTTCTATTATTAATGCGATTGGTCCGGTTGATAAAGAGGCCGGTTTTTTTCCGGAATTGGTTATTAAAGGAGATCGGACTGTTCCGGAATACGGAGGTGGTCTTTGCCAACTGGGAACAACCATGTTTAGAGTAGCTTTAAATGCCGGCCTGCCTATTACCCAGCGCTCTCCTCATTCTTATCGGGTTGTTTACTATGAACCGGCCGGTATGGATGCGACAATATATTCGCCCCAACCGGATTTAAGATTTATCAATGACACTGAACATTATCTTTTGCTTCAAACAAAAATAGAAGGAAATAGTTTAATTTTTGAATTATATGGCACACCGGATGGCCGAAAAGTTGAAACCACCAAGCCAAAAATTTTTAACATTACCAAACCGGGTCCGATTAGATATATTGAAACGGATACATTAGAGCCGGGCGTAAAAAAGAAAGTTGAATCAGCCCATCAAGGCGCTGACGCAGAATTTAAAAATATTATCACTTTTTCAAATGGCACAATCAGAGAAGATATTTGGAAAAGCCATTATAAACCTTGGCCGGAAGTTTGGCTGATCGGCAAGGAAAAAATAACAGCGCCGGAACCGCAAGTTAATCAACCGACTAATTAAAAAATTGAAAAAATGAATATAACTGAATTGGCCAGACAATTAAAAGTTACGCCCCAAGAGCTTAAGGAAAAATTACCCGAGCTCGGTTTTCATATTGGTTTAAGAGCGATTCAAATTCCTGACGATCAGGCTAATAAAGTAATAGAATCTTGGCACGAAGCTGAAAAAAAAGATGCTTTACTCCAAAAAATTAAAGATAAAATGTCGCGCGTGGCCGAGGAAGAAGAAATTGTTAAAACCAATTCCATTTCGATTCCGCCAACAATCCAGGTTTATCGTTTGGCAGAAAGATTAAAAATGCCCATTACCAAATTAATGGGAGAATTGATTAAAAATGGAGTTTTAGCCAGCATTAATGAAAATTTGGATTTTGAAGTTGCGGCGATTGTTGCCGAAAAATTGGGATTTAAAGCGACTCGAGGAGAAGAAGGAGAAGAAATAAAAAAGAAAAAAATGATCAAAGAAAGATTGGAAGAAGTTTTGGCACAGGAAGATAAAAATGATTTAATTGTCCGTCCACCGGTAGTAGTGGTAATGGGTCATGTTGATCACGGCAAGACCACTATTTTGGACGCTATTCGCCAAACTCATGTTGCTGACAAAGAAGTGGGCGGCATTACTCAAAAAATCGGCGCCTATCAAGTGATTGTTCCTATAAAAGAAAAAGAACAATCATCCCGAGCAAAGCGAGGGATTTCTCGCAATGATGCTGCATCAACACGCACAATTACTTTTATAGATACACCCGGTCATGAAACTTTTCAAGCCATGCGATCAAGGGGTGGAGAAGCGGCTGATATTGCCATTTTAGTAGTGGCGGCTGATGATAAAATTCAACCCCAAACCATTGAATCAATAAAAATTATTCAACAAGAAAATTTGCCATTTATAGTGGCGATTAATAAAATAGACAAACCTGAAGCAGATGTTGAAAGAGTCAAGAAAAGTTTATCGGAAATTAATTTAATACCCGAAGATTGGGGCGGTTCGGTTATTTGCGTGCCGGTTTCAGGCAAAACAAAACAAGGAATTGATGAATTGTTGGAAATGATAATTCTTTTGGCAGATATGAAAAAAGATAAACTGATGGCCAATCCGAAAGGGACACTGGTTGGAACGATTATTGAAACTCATCGCGATCCGGGCGCGGGCGAAGTGGCAAGCTTGATTATTTTTAACGGACTTTTGGAAAAAGGCACTAATCTTATTGCCGGACATGGTTATGGAAGAGTCAAATTAATCAAGAATCGGGCAAATAAAGAAGTGGAAAAAGCGCCAAGCGGCATGCCGGTTCAAATTTTCGGTCTTAAAGGGGTGGTGAAAGTCGGAGACATTGTTGAAGAAGTTAAAGATAACAAGGAATTTAAAAAGAAAATTAAAGAAATTGATTTGTCTTATCAAAAAAGAGGAGACAGCAACCAAACACAGGGAGTAAAAGACAAAAAGACAACCAGAAAATCTCTTAATCTTATTTTAAGGGCTGATGTTTCAGGATCACTTGAAGCTGTTGTTCATGCTCTGGAAAAAATAAATCATCCGGAAGTAAAAATTAATATTTTAAAAAAAGATTTGGGCAATCTGACCGAGATTGACGTGGAATTTGCCAAAAATGCCAATGCTTGGCTGATTGGTTTTAATGTTGATATGACCAATCAGGCAAAACAAGCGGCCTCTGATATGGGAATTAAGATAAATATTTATCAAATTATTTACGATTTATTGCAGAATATTAAAGACGAAATGAACAAATCTTTTTCCATAGAAATTATTGAAGAAAAGACCGGTAAATTGGAAGTCTTGGCGATTTTCAGAACTGCCGGCAAGGAAACTATTTTAGGCGGCAGAGTTATAACCGGTAAAATATTTAAAGATAATATCGCCAGAGTTTGGGGCGTAAATCAAGAATTAAAAGGTGAAGGGAAAATTGTTGAGCTCCAAGTCCATCATCAAGATGCAACTGAAGCAAAACTTGGCACGGAATGCGGTTTAAAACTCGTCGGTTCAGCTGAAGTTGTAGTGGGAGATTTTTTGGAAACTTATCGCGAAATTAAAAAAGAAAAGAAATTTATAGTTTAGTTTCGCGAATATTCGCCCTCACTCAACGCTCCAAAACCTTGAAAATTACAGTCGTTTTATTCTGAAAAATTCATAACTCCTCCCGAATAGGTCGTCAAACAGATGAATTTTTCAATAAAACTCATTAATTTTCTAAGGCTTTTCCGCGACATCGTTCAGGCGAAATTCATTCATAGTGTGTTAATTAATTATATTTTTTTATGAAAGGAATCATCTTAGCCGGCGGCAACGGCAGCAGATTATTGCCGTGTACCAAAGTTATTAATAAGCATCTTTTAAATGTTTATGATAAACCGATGATTTATTATCCTTTGGAAACATTGGCTAAAGCGGACATAAAAGAGATTCTTTTAGTCACTGGGGGAAATAATCCCGGTGATTTTTTGAAATTATTGGGCAGCGGCAAAGAATGGGGAATTAAAGAAATGCACTATGCTTATCAAGAAGGCGCGGGTGGAATTGCCGAAGCTTTGGGTCTGGCCGAAGATTTCGCCGACAATGAACCGATTGCCGTTATTTTGGGAGACAATATTTTTGAAGATGATTTTTCTCAAGCGGTGAAAGATTTTAAATCTCAAGGAAAAGGCGCCAAACTTTTTTTGAAAGAAGTTCAAGATCCTCAGCGTTTTGGCGTGGCGGAGATTAAAGATAATAAGGTCGTCAATATTGAAGAAAAACCGGCTAATCCAAAAAGCAAATATGCCGTAACCGGTCTTTATATGTATGATTCGCAAGTTTTTGATATTATAAAAAATATCAAGCCCTCTCAAAGAGGAGAGCTTGAAATTACTGACGTTAATAATTTTTACATTAAACAAGGAACAGCCAGTTCGGAAATAGTCAAAGGTTTTTGGTCTGATGCCGGAACTTTTTCTTCACTTTTGAAATCGGCGAATTTAGTGGCGCAATCAAAATAATTATTGAATTTTTAATTTAAAAAATCCTTCTTTGTTTTCCGCTTTGCCGAGACAAAACAGGTATGAGTTAGAGTCAGCCAAGCAAGTATAAATTTTTTCGCTTAAAAAAATCAGATGATTATTGGTTCCGCCGCGATTATCTATTTCAAGAAGAAAAACTTGATTTTGTTGGGAAGACGTATCAGCGGTGATATATAAAAGATAATTTTGAGTCGGATAAAGAGAAGCATCAGAAATTATTGGACTGAGACGATTAATAATTTCTCTTTTAAACGGATTCTGTTCCGGATTATCGCCGGAAATATCCAATATTTGAAGTTCGTGGTCATTATAATAGAAATAATTATTTCTAGACGCAAAAGGAAGCAGTTCCGAAGCTTGAATATTTGTGGAAACGCTTAACTGGCCGAGGGAATCAGGGGAGAGAATCATAAATTCTTTTTTAGCCTTGTTAGTTAAAAATCTTGAATTGCTTAATGGCTGAATTTCAGAAAAAATGAACGGAAAATTCGGCAATTCCTGCTGAGCGGTTAAGATATTTTGTCCGTTATTTTTTTTATTTAGCCAATATTTTTCCAAAAATAATTTTTTCTGGCGCATTGTTAAAATTTCAATAGTTTCAGAAGATTCCAGCCAATCCGTAAAAGGATTATTGGCTTGGAAGAAAACAGACATTTTATTGTCAGATAAATTCATAGAATAAACAGTGTTGTCCAATTTAGATAAGACTGTATTCGGTAAATTTTTTGCCCATTTGATATTAACAGTATTTTTTTGTTTATCAAAAGCGATAAAATTGAATTTTACAAATTCTTGATTCAGATTGATAAGTTTTTTTTCAGCCCAATCAAAAACAAAATAAGTATTTTTTTTATCTTTTTCGGCCGAGAATAAAATACTTTTTGCGTTTGGAGCAAAAGAGACAAAATTGATTTTTCCGATATTGGTTAATTTTTCCAAAGAAATCAAGCTTTCTTTTTCTGTAGTAAACAATTTAAATTGCTGGCTGGATTTGGAAGAATCAGAATTGATTTGATAAATAATTTTATCTTTATTGGGACTGGACCATCTATTTACAATTTTTCCTTCATCCAACCAAACGGGTTGAGGAGAATCTAAAAATAATTGAATGAATTGAAAAGAAGTGGTTTGGTTGGGCTTAATGTCAACTTTTTTATTCCAAGAATGATAACTGTTTTTTTTGACTTCCACTGAATATTGGCCGGGTAAAATATTGGAAATTAAAGAAGCAGTTGTTCCTTGGCGTTTGACCATTCCAAAAATATCTTTATAAAATAAAAGAGAGTCGTACCAATGGTGTTCAATGGAAGTTTTGCCATTAACCACCACTAAGGCGTCTCGCGGATACGAATCAACGAATAAATTACCTGTTCTGGTCAGCCGATGAGTTCTAAAATCAAACTGATACCCCTTGGCGTAAAATATCAAGGGCGGAGCAGTAACAATAAAAGCAAGGGTAAAAAATATAATTAAAAAAATTCTAAATTTTTTCGGCATAAATTAAATAATATGTCTAAATTCATTATTGAAGGCGGAAAACATTTAAAAGGCGAAGTGGAAATAAAAGGCATGAAAAACGCGATTACTCCAATTATCGCGGCTACTCTTTTAACTGATGAAACTTGCATTATTGATAATGTCCCCAAAATTTCCGATGTTGACAAAATGGTTGATATTTTAAAGAGTTTAAGCAGTGAAATATCTTGGACCGGCGATCAGCAATTAACGATTTGCAACAAAAATATTTCTTTAAAAAGTTTGGACGAGAAAGCGGTCAAAAGTTTGCGTTCTTCAATTTTATTTCTTGGTCCATTATTGGCCAGATTTGGTAAAGTTGATTTACCGGAACCGGGTGGTTGTATTATTGGCAAGCGTCCAATTGATGTTCATTTGTCCGCTTTGAAAAGTTTGGGCGCTCAGATTATTGAAGACAATGGTTTTTATCATCTCAAAGCCGATAAGTTAATTGGCAGCAAGATTATTCTACCAGAATTTTCCGTTACCGCAACAGAGAATATTTTAATGGCCGCGGTCAAAGCTCAAGGACAGACGATTATCAAATTGGCTGCTCAAGAACCTCATGTTCAGGATTTATGCAATTTTTTAAATAAAATGGGAGCGAAAATTTCCGGCATCGGCACTCATACTTTAATCATTGACGGAGTTGATAAGTTAAAAGGCACTCAATATAAAATTATTCCTGATCAAATAGAAATCGGAACTTTTATAGTTTTAGCCGTGGTCACTCATTCGGAGTTGCATATTAAAAATATTATTCCCGAACACTTGGATTTAATACTTTTAAAATTAAAAGAAATCGGCGTTAAATTTGAATTAAAAGAAAATCAATTAGACATTTATCCTTCATACAATTTAAAGGCTTTTAAATTGCAAGCTTTGCCTTATCCGGGTTTTCCTACTGATTTACAGGCTCCTTTCGCGCTTTTGGCGACTCAATGCAATGGAGTCAGCTTGATTCAAGATCCGCTTTATGAAAGCAGAATGAGTTATGTCGGAGAATTGATTAAAATGGGAGCCAATGCAATTGTCGCTGATCCGCATCGCATAATTATCAGCGGTCCGACGCCTTTGTACGGACAAGAAATAAAAAGTTTTGATTTGCGTGCCGGAGCCACTTTGATTATCGCCGGCCTTTTAGCTGAAGGACAAACCGTTATTAACCAGGTTGAAATCGTTGATCGGGGATATGAAAAAATTGAAGAAAGATTGTCCCATCTTGGGGCTGAAATCAAACGGGCGGAGAACTAATCATTGTTAATAAACGGGATTGACTAATTTTTAAGGAGTGTTATATTAATTTCTATGTTAGCAATCAAACTATCAAGAATAGGAAAAAAACATCAGCCGTCTTTTAGACTGCTGGTTTTAGAAAAGTCCAAAGATCCGTGGGGAAATTTTTTGGAAGACCTGGGATATTATAATCCTTTGACCAAAAAATCGTCTCTTAACAATGAACGGATAAATTATTGGATTTCCAAAGGCGCTCAACCGACCAAGACGGTTCATAATTTGTTGGTTAATCTGCAAGTTATCGCCGGCAAGAAGGTTAAAGTAACAAAAGTAACCATGAAAAATCAGGAAGCCAAGAAACAATCTGACGCGAAAGAAGCGGCAAAAGCGGCAAAATAGAGTTGACAGATTTTTTATTTTTTGTTATAGTATATAAAGTAAAAGTGCCAGTCTCAAATGTTTGTAAATTTTAAAAAACATTTGGAAAAAGGTCGGAAGGCTGGATGATTTAAAAGGTAGCAAGTATT
>JAQUOF010000015.1 GCA_028717225.1 Patescibacteria group bacterium | reverse complement strand
TTTTTGAATCTTCCACAATAGCGCCATCGCGAATAAAAATTATCCGATCCGTGTGTTCGGCCACATATCGTTCATGCGTAATTAAAATAATCGTGCGATGCTGTTCTTGATTTAATTTTTGAAAAGCCTCCAAAACAATATCGCCGGTTTTGGTATCCAAATTTCCGGTTGGTTCGTCGGCAAGAATCAAGGCCGGATTATTCACCAATGCCCGGGCAATAGCCACCCTTTGCATTTGACCGCCGGAAAGCTGATTGGAAAGATGATAAAAATGCGACTCATCCAAGCCAGCATTTTTCAAAGCCGTTCTTGCTAATATTTCGCGCTCTGCTCTGGGAACATTTGAATAAATAAGCGGCAGCATGACATTTCTTAAAACAGTCGCGCGCGGTAAAAGATTAAACGATTGAAATATAAAACCGATTTTATTTTTTCTGATATCCGCCAATTCATCATCTGAAAGAGTGGAAACATCGTGATTGTCTAAAAAATATTGGCCGCTGGTCGGAGTGTCAAGCGCTCCCAAAATATGCATCAAGGTTGATTTACCGGAGCCGGAAGGTCCCATAATCGCCACAAATTCTCCGTCTTTGATGGTAAATGACACTTTTTGCAAAGCAGCAGTTTCAAATTCTCCAACTTGATATATTTTTGAAATATTTTTGCATTCAATCATAATTTTTCTTAAAGCGTTATGGAATTTACAATACGTCCTTTTAAAGAAGCATAACCTTTTTTGAATTGTTTTAATCTTTTTTCTCTTATTAAAGCGTCTTTTTTTGACTTATATGCCTCATAATAAACCAATTTTGGCGATTTTAAATTATTGGGCGACTTAATATTATATTTTAATAATTCTGTTTTCAGATTCGGCGCCAAACCGATATGCAAACTGTCATCTTTTTTTGATTTTAATAAATATACGTAGAACATAATTAATTTTATTTTAATGGTTAAGTTTCGGCCGTTTCTCTATTAGTCACGCGGTCCTCCGCCTCCCATTTGAAATAAATTTCTTGTGTTCGTTGTTTTGATTTGCGTTGTTGAAGAACTGCTGTTGGTTCCGCTGACCACCCAATCACCTTCTTTAAGACCGCTTAAAATTTCCGTGAACGAATCATTTATTAAACCGGTTTGAATCGGTTGCTGGGTCGGAGAATTTTTCGCGGCAACAGTGGCCGTGTTTGTCGTTGAATTTTTCGGATTTATTGTTGAATCAAATATTTCCACATAAGACGTATCACCAGTTTTTACCGCGGAATTAGGAACCAATAAGGCGTCTTGTTTGACATCAATAATTATTGTCGCTGACATACTCATTCCTGATTTTACGCGTTCGTCCTGCGTATCAAATCCGATTTTAACATTATAAGTCACCACTCCCTGAGAAACCGTTCCAATCGCATCAGTTTCTATCACCTCGCCGCTGATGCTTAAATCTTCAATCGCGTCAAAAGTGATGGTTGCTTTTTGTCCTATTTTTACTTTGGCAATATCAACTTCATTAAGAGTAACCTCGGCCATTTTTTGCTTGGTGATAAACGTGATGACCGAAGTGCCGGAAGAAATTGAATCTCCATTTTTAACATTCAGCTCGGCAACCACTCCGTCAAAAGGAGCCTGAATAAAATAATCAGCAAGAGTTTGTTTCGCGCTTGTTAAAGCGTCTTGTTTTTGCTGAATAGTTATTTTTTGATTTCTAATATCAAGATCAGTCGCGCCTGCTTTCAAATCAGCTAATTTTTGTTCTTTTTCTTTTATGCTTTCTTCACTGGCGGCCAAATCAATAGGATTATTTTGATCCATTTCTTTCAAATCTCTCTCTTTGGTTATAACCGTATCCCTGCTTGTTTTAAAAGTATTTTTGACCGAAAGAAGATTAATCAGATAGGTATTTGTTTTGCCTATATAATTATTAAGGGTGGAAAGATGAGTATCGGCAAGTGTTTGCGGTCTAAAACTGCGCCCGGTTAAAGTATCTTTATAAAACTGAATTAAATTATTAGCGCTTTTTAACGCTTCGGCAATATTTTTGGTAGTATCATAAGTTTCACCAACTAATGATTCAATCACAGTCGTACTTGAAGATCTGTTTGTTGTTTTATAATCCTGAAAATTTTTATCATATGCGGTGCGGGCAGCCTGATATTTTGCATACGCATCATCTCTGTATTGCGACGCCTTTGTATCATAAAGTTGGGAAATACTCGTATAATAATCAAGATTATATTGAGTTGTTGAATAATTAAAACCAAACAGCATATCTTGAAGACCGGTCATAATGCTGGGAAGATCAAGAAACGTATTTGATACATCATTAAAACCGTCTTCATAAGCTTTTTGAAGATCATCTTCGGCATTTTGTTTGGCGTCCAGAGCATTTTGATAATTAGTTTCTTGGGTAAATTTAAGTTTAGTAAGACTATCTTTGGCTTGGGTGAGAGAATTTTCCGCTTGCAACATTGTAAGTTTATCTGCCGGAGCCAATAAATCTTCCAACTGAAGATTGGCTGTTTCAAGAGCCGTCTCGGCATTTCGCACATTTATTTGAGCATCACTGGAATCCAATTTAACAAGAGTGGTTCCATTTTTAACTTCTTGTCCCAATTTCACTCCCAAATAAACCACGTCGCCCGATGCTTTTGCTTTAATATCCACTTGATTGGAGGCGGAAATTTGTCCGCTTCCGGAAACAGAAGTGATCAGCGTCCCCTTTTCAACTTTGGTTAATGTATAACGAGTTTCAGTTGCGCCACTCTTATTTTTTTTATATACAAAATAACTTCCGCCGGCTATTAAAATAATAATCAACGCGATAATAAATTTTTGTTTAGATGTAATTTTTTTCTTCATAAAAAATAATATAATAAAAAATTAAAATAATTTAGCGCTGATGTCCGGGTATTGGAGGCTCTGGCAATTTGCCCATTGGCATTTCTGTTCTAGGATCAGGCATAATTCTGATAAATTTTGCTTCTATTTGCCCGCTGGTATTCGGCTCGCCTATAACCACGATTTGATCATCAATTTTAAGATCAGCTAATTTTATTGTTTCTCTGAAACGCTCAATTACGGTATCATCTTTGACAATAACTGTTTTCTCCACATTATCAGGACTCTTGATAATAAGCGTTGAACCTTCAATTTTAATGATTTGCCCGAAAACTCCGTGCGGTTCTATAAAATCTCTACCGCCAAAATCTCTGAAAAAACCGCCGCGGGGACCGGCAAAATTCTGATGATAATTTTCTCCCCACTTGTAAGAAAAATTAGCTTTTCTGAATCCGACAATCATTCCTAAATTAAAAATAAGCAAAAATAAAATAATTGCCGCAATTGACCAAGTAATAATTTGAAATGATTTTGACTGAAAAAATTTATTAACCCCGTTAGAAATTTGCGGGGAATCATTTTTTGTAGATGTAGTATTGTCCATAAATTTATAGATTATTGCTTGTTAATTTTTATTTTTATGGATTTCTAACGGGGTGAAAATCCATATTATTATTTAATATTAATGATTAAATACTTGCGCGTGCTTGAAAATAGTTCTCATGTCTTGCGTTAAAAATTTGAGCGATTCAAGGAATACGAAAATAATAACCAGAAAGGTGGCCACGCTCATCAAGGGCAGTGTTCCCAAGAGCGTCATGGCAAAACTGCGCCAATAAGTCATAACCATTCCAATATCAGTGAAAAGCAAAGAGAAAAAATTAATAAAACCGGATTCATTAAATCCGGATTGCATCATTTTGAAAGCGGGCGCAAAAGCCGCCATAGAGCCGATTAAACCGACAAAAAATATGGCAAATCTGCGCTTAACCATTATCATTTTCTGTTCCTCGTGAATGCGGGACATTATTTGATCAAAAAGACCGTCTGAGGGTTCAAGCAATTTTTTGTAATTTTTATTTTGCATAATGTTAGTATATATTATATACGATTAAAGGACGCATTTTGGTGCATCCTTTTAAAATTAATTATTTAATAGATTTATATTGATTCAATAAGAAATTTTTTAAGAGAAATAAGAGCTCGTCTGTAGCGGCTTTTTATGGTATGAAGCGGTTCATTAAGAGATTGAGCGATTTCACGAAAAGTAAGATCGTCATTATAATGCCGACTAAGCACTAGGCGATATTTCGGGGAAAGTTTTTTTATGGCTGAAAAAAGAGATCGGGTTGCATTTTTTTGTTCAAGAATTTCATCAGGCAAAAGAGAATCATCTTTTAACGTATCTATGAGAATATTATCCCCTGCCTCGTTTTCAAAATTTGAAAACGGTAATGTTTTCTTTTTCCTTAAAAAATCAATTGAAGCGTTTTTGGCAATACTGAAAAGCCAAGTTTTAAATTTTTTTTGTCTATCAAATTTCCTTATATTTTTCCACATTCGCACAAATACTTCTTGAGTTATGTCTTCGGCGTCAGAAACGCTGTTTACATAATGATAAACAAAATGGTAAACAGGTTTGAGGTATTGCTGAATTAAAATTTCCAACGATTTTTCATCGCCTTTTAAATATTTTTTAATCAGTTGATCGTCATTTATTTCCGGCATAAATACATTATGGCATATTTTCGCAAAAATTTCAAGATAGAATTTTTTTCTTTTAAATACTTTTGACAATAATCAAAAAAAGATTTAAAATGGATTCAATGAAAAATAAAAAAACAATCAAAATTGCCGTGGGAATGAGCGGCGGAGTTGACTCCACAATCACCGCTTTGATGCTCAAAAATGAAGGTTATGACGTTATCGGATTAACAATGAAAATTTGGGATAACAATCCTCTGATTAAGGGCAACCGAAGCGGATGCTACGGACCGGGAGAAGTAAAAGATATTGCCGAAGCTAAAAAAGCGGCAAAAATAATGAATATCCCCCACTACGTGATAGATCTTAGAAAAGAATATCACAAAAGCGTCATTGATTATTTCAAGGAAGAATACCAAAAAGGAAAAACGCCGAATCCGTGCATAATGTGCAATTCAAAAATAAAATTCGGATTATTAATAGACAAAGCGATTAACAGCGGAATTAATTTTGATTATTTTGCTACCGGACATTATGCCAGAACAAGCTTTGATAAAAAAAATAATCTTTATTTGTTAAAGACCGGTCTTGATAAAACTAAAGACCAATCTTATTTTTTATACCGATTGAAACAAAAACAATTGAAAAAAGTCATTTTTCCTCTTGGAGAAAAAAGGAAAGATGATATTAAAAAATTCGCTCAAAAAAACGGATTTGCCGATTACGCGGAAAAAGATGAAAGCCAAAATTTCATTGAATGCGACAATTATTCGGTCTTGCTGCCGGCCGGAAAAATCGGATCAATAATTGATTGGCAAGGAAATATTTTGGGACAGCACAAAGGAATATCAAATTACACTTTGGGTCAGAGAAAAAATCTCAATCTCGGCGGATTAAAAGAACCTTATTATGTTTTAAAAATAGATGTCAAAAAAAATATTGTTGTCGCCGGACCGAGAAATCTTGCTTTTTCAGATAAAGCATTTGTGAAAAAAATCAATTGGATTATTCCGTTAAAACTGATAAAAACCAACAAAATCAAAACTAAAATAAGATACGGAGCCGAATTCGCCGAAGCCGTGTTTTTATCAAAAACAAATAAAAGTGCTGTTTTAAAATTTAAAAAACCGCAATTCGCGGTTACTCCGGGGCAATCAATTGTTTTTTACGACAAAGATATGGTTCTTGGCGGAGGAATTATTACCGGCAAAAAATAATAATTTTTTAGATAAAAAAAGATGGGGCAGAACAAATCTGCCCCAATTTTTATTTTTTTTCAAAAATATTTTCTATATTTTTCTTCTACATCTTTTATGTCTTCTCCTGTTAAATCAGACATCTCTTGTATTGCTTTCGGCAATGTCTCAAATCTTCGCAGATTCTTTGATTTTTCCACAAACGTCAATATAACCTGAGCGGCTGTGAATTTAACACCAACTAAACTTCGGCTTTCTACGTCAATTCTTATTATCACCGTTACTTGTTCGGGAAGTTGAATAATTCCCCAACAATTTTCAATATCTCCCATTTTTACCCCCCTTTTTTTAATTTACTTTTTTTTGAAAATCCACCTGGAAAATACTTTTTGTATTTTTTTGAAATTTCTTCCTTCTTTTCTCCTGTTAAATCAGACATCTCTTGTATTGCTTTCGGCAATGTCTCAAATCTTTTTGAAATATCTGATTTTTTTACTTTATCAAAAACAGTTTGTTCAGAATATTTTTTAACTCCAAACCATGTCTCACTCTCTATTTCAATTTTAACTATTTTTCCCAAAAAAATTACCCAAGAATTTTTAATATCTCCCACTTTCATTTCTGTCCCCCTTTTTTAATTTTGAACTGTTAATATCATATCAAATTTTAAAAAAATGTCAACCCCCTCACCTAGAACGCTGATAGATATTCAATCTTATATTTTCTAAATCTTTAAATTTTAATATAAATAAAAATATTTTAAATATAAACAAATAGGTTTCTGTTTAAAAAATACATCAGCGTTTGGTGAGGGGGTCAACCCCTATAAAACAAAAAGACCGCTCTCAAATGAAAGTGGTCTTTTTTGCTCACGACGACTATGCGCGTGCTACATTGATGGCAGCTGGGCCTTTATCGCCCTGCTCGACTTCAAAGGTGACGGCATCGCCAACCTTTAATTCGGCAAAAGTAACGCCAACCAAGTTTTTGGAATGAAAAAATAGATCTTTTGTTTCGCCTTCGCGAGAAATAAATCCAAATCCTCTATCCGTAAGAGTTTTAATAGTTCCGTTCATACGTTTAAACTTTTATTTTAATTTTGATAATTTTTAATACAGAAAAACTCGACTATGTTTCCGCATCTTTTGTAACTATATTAGTATACACTATTGATAATGTTTGTCAACCCCCTCACGGGGTTGTTGTTTATAATTTCCCCAAGTCAAGTTCTTCATTGATTTTCAATGATTCAACGAATTTTTCCATATGACTGACCAAGATAACCGGTCCGTGAAAATTATTTATCGCTTCGGCAATCAAAGGCAAATGGCGAAAGTTAATGTGATTGGTCGGTTCGTCCAAAATCAACAAACCGGGCCGCATTAAAACAAGCCGGGCAAAAGTCAAAAGTCCTTTTTGCCCTTCGGATAATTCGCAAATAAGATTATCCATAATATCCCCTGTTAAGAGAAATCCGGCTGCCACTGTTCGCAAATGCTGGGAATCAGAATTGTCAAACACGACATTTTTTAACGAATCAAGTACGGTTTCCTGAAAATTAAGATTTGAAAAATCTTGGCTGTAATAACCGATTCTGATATCGTCGGCAATTTTAACGCCCTCGTGTTTTTCCGAAACCAGCGAGCGCAAAAAAGTGCTTTTGCCGATTCCATTCGGTCCGACCACTGAGAGATGAATTTTTTTGTTAATATCTTTTTTAACTTTTTTGACAACCAATTTATTGTCTTTAAAAATTTTTACTGATCTGATTTCCACTATATTTCCGATTAAATCTTCCTGTACCGGAATTGAAAATTTTCTGATAACTTTATCTTCTTTTCTGACGTCAACCATATTTTCTTCCAACTCTTCGGTTTCTTCGCGAAGTTTGCTGGCCAATTTTCTCATCTTTCCGCCTTTGTTGGCGAAAAAATTAACTTTTTCTTTGCGATCAAGAATTTGTTTTTTCAACTGGGCGTTTTTCATTTGCTCTCTTTCCACCCGTTTGGAAATTTCTTCAACCACCGAGTAATAATCTCCCAAATACATTTCGGTTTGATGCGTAAAAATATCAAGATAAATTACGCCTTCGGTAAAACAATTTAAAAAATCCGCGTCATGGGAAATGACAATCACGGTTTTCGGATACATAATCAAAAATCCCAACAAGTGATCAATGCCTTCTTTGTCCAAATTGTTGGTCGGCTCGTCCAATAATAAAATATCCGGATTTTTAATCATGGCAAAAGCCAATAACAATCTCGCTTGCTGGCCGCCGGAAAGATCGCCAACTCGCCTCTTTAAGCTTATCGCTCCGCTGCTTTCCTCGGGACCAATGGACACATTAACCGCATCCATAACTTTGGCTATCTGGCTGCGCAAATCGGCCGGCACAACAGAAAAAGCTTTGGAAAAATAATCTTCTATGCTTAAATTCAAATCGTTTCTGCTGATGGTTTGACTGGCAATGCCGACTGTGGCGCCCAAAGAAATTGATATTTGGCCGCTTTTCGGCTTGATATCTCCTTTGATTAAATTAAAAATCGTGCTTTTTCCTGATCCATTTTGTCCCATTAAAGTTATTTTCGCGCCTTTTCGCACGCTAAAACTGGCCTCGTTTAACACGGGCTTTTTGTGGACATATTCAAAGGAAACTTTATCAAAACGCAAAACTACTTCTTCGGCCATAAAAAATTTAAATTATATAATCACAATGCTTGATTTAATAGATTAGCAAATTTTTAAAAATTTGTCAACCAGGTAGTAGAATTTTGACTTATTTTTTAGGGCGATAAATGGCCTGTTAATCAATTTATAAATCAAAAAATTAATAAAAATATATATAAATAAAGAAATTAAATAAAAACCAAAAGCCCTGTCAAAATTTCACTACCTGGTCAAATAAAAAAAAATAGCTCAGCAAAATTAAACTGCCGAGCTATTCTATTGAATAATTTAATATTTATCCTCCCTTTTATTCTTCTTGTTTCTTAAAATACGCTTTTAATAACGGAATTGTATCAATAAGCGCCACTTCTGCCAACCTTTTACTTGTACGCCCGGAGTCATACCCTTTAAATAAACTGACTTTTTGACTTGACTTAATTTGAGCTATCGCGTCCACAAGTTTAGGGGCATTAAAACCTTCTCTTTTCAATATTTTTATAAGACTCTTAGTCAAATCTTTTCCGAGCTGATCTATTCGCTTCTTATACCGATTATCCAATTTACTTATTACGTCATTGATATCCTTCATTTTTTCCTCCTCTCAGGAAAAATTTTTATCCTTTTCCTTTCTTGAAAATTGCCATATTCTTAATCCTATAAAAGCCAATCTTCATACTATATTTTTTATCCAATAGCCTGCTTTCCCACATCAAGTGAATTGCATTCTGATGAGTGCAAATGCGAAAACGTCCCTGAAGCGTAGTGTCATAAGCTAAACCATTGATAAGAGCCGGGTAAGTAATTAATACTTCTTTACCGCAGAGAGGTTTTAGTAATTTTCTTATCCTTTCATTGGATTGCGCATCTTTCCTTTTTAAAAGATTATATTGCGCATCAAAATGCGATATTCTCATTTTCTCCCCCTTTTATATCCACACTACCTCTTCTTTAACAGAAGTATTAAATGCATACTCGCAATTATGACAGGTCCATATGCTATAAGCAAAAAAAATAGAATCTCCAAATGGAATTTTTACTTCTTCATATTTAACCTCTCTCTTATCCCTGTCATCAGTAAGATGATTCTTACATTGCGGACAAATTATATAGCCCGGGTCAGAAGGATTCTCCTTGCTTTTATATCTCTTTAAATTCTCCTCTTCGTTGAAAAATTGATCTATAAATGAATTCAAAAGACCTTTCGCTATCCTTACAACAATTATAACAATAACGATAAGGATAAAGATAATAAAACCTATTTTCATTTTTCCCCCTTTTTTTTATTTTAAATAACCGTTATTATTTAAACATATTTTTTAGTTTTTGTCAACACGTTAACCAAAATGAAAAGGCGGATGAAAATCTCATCCGCCTTTCCGAGGTTTAATTAAAATTTAATTATTTTATCAGTGGTTCTTGTTTTACTTCTTTCTTAACTTTCTTTTTATTTCCTTTAAGAATGAAGTAACCAATAACACCGAGTATGATCAAAGTCACTATTACAGCTAACCACGTTTTGCCGGTTCCAAGAGACAAGATATTAGCCATTGAACCCAATAAATTTGTTTTCGCAACTTTTTTAGGAGCAACAGTTGCGGTAACAGTATAAGCTTGGGTTGTCTCGTCAGCGGCACTAACCGTGTAAATAACCGAATGAGTGAAATCTTGTGTTATTCCGGAAGCCGGGCCGACTGCCACTCCGTTAATAACGATTGTCGGAGTAAGAGCATCAACCTTGGTTCCAAAAGGAACGGTTACGGTAATAACATGATTAGTTTCATTAATAACACCTGCGCCTAAACCTTTAAAGCTGAAATCGGTGATTGCTTTAGCCGGGTTAGCGGCAACGGTTACGGCAACAGTATAAGTTTGAGTGGATTTATCTTCAGCCGTGACTGTATAAGCGATTGGATCAGTGAAATCCTGAGCCGCTCCGGAAGCCGGGCTGACTGATTTTCCGGTTGTAGTAATTGTTGGAACAAGTGCAGTAACATCAGTGCCATAAGGCAAAGTGGCTACGATTGTTTTTGTATCTTCATTAATAGCGCCTACAACTTCATAAGCCGCGAAGTCAAACGAAGTGACAGCTTTAGCTGAACTGATAACAGGTTTGACCACAGGAGCAGGTTTAACAATAGGAGTAGGTTTAACAACAGGAGTCGGCACAACCACAGGAGCAGGTTTGACCACAGGAGCAACATTATAATTTCCGGCCACAGCAGCATTGGAAACAGAAGCGCCTTCACCGATAATATCAATACCTTTAAAATTAATTGAAGATGGTTTGGTATTTTCTGTTTTAACAGACACTGTCATTAAAGTTCTGTTTGAGGTAGTGCAACCTGGTATACCAATTTCGAAATGCGGATTTGAACAGGTTGGCTTTGTAGACATTGGCATTTCAGATATACCATCTGCGAGGGTTATACTTTGACAAGTTAAATTGTTAAAAACCAACGTGCCTTCAAATGCGCAAGCCTTTTCACTGGTATTAATTCCAACGGTTGCGTTAAAAACGCTTCCGGCGGTTTTACTGACGTTTGTCGGCGAGACGTATAAGAAAGTACTGGCAGCGTCTGCGGTTCCGGCAAAACCGGCGACCGACAATAAGAAGACGGTTGTCAACAATACAATTTTCATTTTTATATTTTTCATATTTTTCATATTTATAATTATTTATTTAATTTTATAGAGACCAATTTAACATTAAGAATGAGAAATCATATTTGTCAACTTTACCATCAACATTGACGTCGGCAACATTCAAGCCTGTTTTTCCCCAATTTGCCATCAATAATGAGAAGTCGTATTTATCAACTTTTCCATCCCTGTTAATATCGCCTTTCTTAATATTCTGAGTAAAAGCCACTGTTACGGTGTAAGCTTGAACTGCGGAACTTTCAGAAGTGACAGTATAAATAACCGGATTGGTGAAATTTTGAGCCACGCCTGAAGTCGGAGAAATTTTTGCTTTCTCAGAAATAGTGATAGTCGGTATTAAATGAGTTACGTCAGTGTTATAAGGAACAACCAAGAGAACGGTATAATTTGTTTCATTAATAGTACCTTTAACAACTGGATTTAATCCGGCAAAACTGAAGGCAGTAATCGCTTTGGCAGAGCTATAGCTATAAGAACTTCCTCCTCCGCCGCCTCCACCACCAGTGGTTCTGGTAACAGTTATGGTAACTAAATAAGTTTGAGTTGAACTATTGGCAGCAGTGACAGTATATGTTACCGGATCGGTAAAATCTTGAGCCACGCCTGAAGCAGGACTGACTGAAGCTCCGGTAATTGTGATTGTCGGAATTAAAGCAGTCACTTTGGTTCCAGCAGGCATTGTTAAATCAATAGTATGAAGAGTTTCGTTAATTGTTGTATCGCCCGTCTGATTAGGAATAGTGAAAGCAGTAATCGCTTTAGCCGGGCTAGGAGCCACGGCAACAGTTACCACATAAGCTTGAGTTGAAGAATCAGCGGCCACAACAGTATATGTTTTTGGAGTGGTAAAATTGTTAGCCACGCCTGAAGCAGGACTGACTGAAGCTCCGGTAATAGTGATTGTCGGAATTAAAGCAGTCACGTCAGTGCCAAAAGGCATAGTTAAATTTATAGTATGATCTGTTTCATTAATAGTAGTTGCGCCAACCTGGTCAGGAATTGTGAATAAAGTAATCGCTTTATCAGAAGCAACAGCCATAGTAACAGTTACCACGTAAGCTTGAGTTGAAGAATCAGCAGCCACAACAGTATATGTTTTTGGAGTGGTAAAGTTGTTAGCCACACCTGAAGCAGGACTGACTGAAGCTCCGGTAATAGTGATTGTCGGAATTAAAGCAGTCACGTCAGTGCTGGTGCTATAAGGTATGGTTATGGCAATGGTATGATTAATTTCATCAATAACACCTATCGCAACCGGATCAGTGAAATTAAAAGATGTAATTGTTTTGGTTGGATTAGCAGCCGTGTTTACAGTAACAACATAAGTCTGAGTTGAACTGTCTTCTGCCACGACTGTATAGGTTTTTGGATGAATAAAATTCATGGCCACACCTGAAGCAGGACTGACTGAAGCTCCGGCAGAAACCGTAATTGTCGGAATTAAAGCGGTCACATCTGCACCAAAAGGCATGGTTAAATTAATTGTGTGATCAATTTCATTAATAGTTGTTGCGCCTACTTGGTCAGGAATTGTGAATAAAGTAATCGCTTTAGCCGAGTTAAGAGCCGCGGTTACGGTAACCACATAAACTTGAGTTGAAGAATCGGCTGCAGTAACAACATATGTTTTTGGATGAATAAAATTCATTGCCACACCTGAAGCAGGACTGACTGAAGCTCCGGTAATTGTGATTGTCGGAATAAGTGAAGTCACATCAGTACCATAAGGCATGGTTAATTTAATAGTATAAACGCCTTCATCAATAACCGTATCTCCTATTTGATTAGGAATATTAAAAGCGGTAATCGCTTTAGCCGGGCTGGCTGTTGTAGTAACAGTCACCACGTAAGCTTGAGTTGAAGAATCGGCCGCAGTAACAGTATATGTTTTTGGGGTGGTAAAATTATTTTGCACACCGGAAGCAGGACTGACTGAAGCTCCGGTTATAACAATCGTCGGAACAAGCGCTGTAACATCTGTGCCAAACGGAACAGTTGCGGCAATAGTGTGATCTGTTTCATTAATCACGCCGTTAACAGTTGGAACTAATCCGGTAAATCTGAAAGTAGTGATTGCTTTGGCCGGGTTAAGAGCCACGGTTACGGTAACCACGTAAGGTTGAATTGAATCATCAGCAGCTGTAACAGTATATGTTTTTGAAGTAGTAAAATTCATGGCTACGCCGGAAGCAGGACTGACTGATTTTCCGGTAATAGTAATGGTTGGTACAAGAGCTGTCTTGCTGGTGCCATAAGGCATGATCACAGCAATTGTGTGAGCAGCTTCATTAATAATAGTTGTACCTGTCTGATTAGGAATTGTAAAAGCAGTAATTGCTTTAGCTGAACTATCTGCCACAGTTACGGTAACAGTGTAGGCTTGGGTAGTTGTATCAGCAGCCATAACAGTATATATTTTCGGATTAGTAAAATTCATGGCTACGCCGGAAGCAGGACTGACTGAAAGACCATTGGTAATAATTGTCGGAATCAAAGCGGTAACGTCAGTACCGAAAGGAACAGCTAAATCAATAGTATGATCAATCTCGTTAATCACGCCATTAACAGCCGGATTTGTAAAATTAAAAGCAGTAATTGCTTTAGTTGAGCTCGCCATTACGGTTACGGTAACAGTATAAGCTTGAGTTGAAGAATCGGCGGCTACAACAGTATATGTTTTTGGAGTAGTAAAATTATTAGCCATACCAGAAATCGGGCTGACCGATGCTCCGGTAATAGTAATAGTTGGTGTAAGTGATGTCACATCAGTACCGAATGGCATGGTTAAATTAATTGTATGATCAACCTCGTTAATCACGCCATTAACAGCTGGATTTGTAAAATTAAAAGCAGTAATTGCTTTAGTTGAGCTCGCCATTACGGTTACGGTAACAGTATAAGCTTGAGTATCAGCCGGATCAACAGCAGATGTAACAGTATATATTTTTGGATTAGTAAAATTCATGGCTACGCCGGAAGCAGGACTGACCGATACGCCGGCAATCGTAATTGTCGGAATTAAAGCAGTCACATCAGTGCCAAAAGGCATAGTTAAATTAACAGTATGATCTGTTTCATTAATAGTAGTTACACCAACCTGATCAGGAATTGTAAAAGCAGTAATTGCTTTAGCTGAGTCAGGTGTTGTAGTAACAGTAACCACGTAGGGTTGAGTTGAACCGTCACCCGCAGTCACAGTATATGTTTTTGGATTAGTAAAATTCATGGCTACATCTGAAGCCGGGCTAACCGAAGCACCATTAGTAACGATCATTGGTACAAGAGCTGTAATATCAGTGCCATAAGGTACGGTTAAAGCAACAGTGTGATCTGTTTCATTAATCACGCCTGTAACAGCCGGATTTAATGCGGCAAATTTAAATAAAGTAATCGCTTTGGTAGTTTGAGGGTAAACACTAAAAATTTTACCAAAGAAATCAACATCATTATTATAAATACTAAAACCGCTACCATCTGTAATTTTAACTGATTGTACTTTCCAAAGTCCCCCTTCAGCGCTTTGCGGGATTAATAAATTACCGGACCATGGTCCAGAAGTTGCAGACCATATTTCACCTATAACTGTTTGGCTTCCCGATGGACTGGCCACAGTCACTTCAACAGATGAGATACTAGATCCTGCATCATCAGCATCTACGGTTATACCGATAGAATCTCCTGCATTTATAGATGTTGAATTAACAGATACATCATTAAACTCTATAGTTGTATCCGCCAATGCAAAATTAGACAATGGAGAATTGCCTAAAATAATAAAACTTGCTAAACAAACCGTGAGAAATAAACTTAACTTTTTCATATTTTTCATAATGATAAACATTTAAATAAATTAATTATGCGAAATAAATTATATTTTCTTGATTTTACATTATTGCTATAAAGAGCTGTGAATCTATGTTATAGGTCTGTCCTTTTATTTATTTATATAATATATCATAAAATTGGGAATTTGTCAAGCCCCCCTTTTGGGGATAAAACTAAAATTAACACTTTGTCAATCCTTCTGCTGTGGATAAGCCCTTTCCCCCACTCTTTAATAGTCATTTCTGGAGAAATAAAAGAGGGCAGGCGTTTTCACGTCTGCCCTGTACAAGATGAAGAGTTTTTACTTCACCCATATTAATTTCTTCGTAACCTTTCTTTCACCTACGGTAAAATTTATAAAATACATACCGCTTGGTGATCTCTGGTTCAATTCATTCGTACCATTCCAGAAAGAACCTTTAACTGTTTTTACCAATTTGCCGGCTATATCATATACACATATTTTAGATTTTTCCGGAGCTTGAATTGCAAACTTGGTAGAAGAAACAGTTGGAAATACCATAATATCTTTTACAATATTTCCTTTTTCTTCAGTGGCTATATCTCTGCCGATAGCATATAATTTCCCGCTGCATGTTAATACATACAACGTTCCATCTGCTCCCAGAACAGCCGACTCTATTGGACCTTCTTGAGTTTCTAAAAACCATTGGCAACTTCCGTTTTTAGTAATTGCCAATAATAGTCCTTTATCAGTCGCTGTAAAAATTTTTCCGCTTTTATCAATGATCGGCGAGCATGTCGTAAATACCGAATCGGAAGAAGTCCAATGCCAAGTCGTAGTATTATTAGAACGGTTCACAGCCCATATCCCATTTTGAGTGCAACAAATTATATTTCCATCGTAAATCGCCGGGGCAGCAAAGCAATTTCTTGAAAACCTTTCAAAGGCTTCCCATCCATTTTTGGTTACGGCGTAGAAGGAACTTGTTGCGGAATCTCTTGCATATGTTGAGACGTAAATATTGCCGTTCGAATCAACTACGGACGTTGGAAAAATACCTGTCCTTTCACCGTTGTTTGATTCATATATCCATCTCTGAGTTCCATTTGGGTTAAAGCAATATATCCTATAATCATAGGAAGTATCTTGCTTTGTTGATACATAAATCCGACCACTATCACCTATTGTCGGAGCAGAAGTAGGATTAGCTCCTTTCCCTGCGTCAACTGACCATTCTAATGTGCTGTCGTTAAAGCAGTAAAGCTTTTTTCCGGCACAAATATAAACCTTGTTGCCATAAACAGTCGGTGAAGTAGCGTTTGATCCTATATAATAAGACCAATGATTCGAAGTGTCATTCAAATTACTATTTATTGCTATCAAACTATCTTTTGCTCCGAAGAAAATAAATCCGTTCAAAGTCGCAGTACCGGTTAAAATTTGATAACCCTTACCAATCTTTTCCCACAGAGTTCCATTCGGATTAAAGATAACAACACCTGAATCTGTGCTGCAAATGATTCTTTCTCCGCCACCAATTGTATCAATAATCGGTGAAGGATATAAACCGCACTTTGTCCCAATATTTACTACCCACTTCACATTCGCTGTTTCCGGACCGTTCACATTCGCATAATATCCGGTATGCTGAGCGTTGACTCTAGACTGTGAGTTGGCCGAAACCATTGAGCTGCAAAAAACAGCTATCGCTAATACTACCAAAAGGAAAGATTTTTTCATCTCTTCCTCCTTTTCCTTGTTAAAGGACATTCCACAACGACCCGTTGTGGACAGGGATTCATATCTTGTTCGATATGAATTATCAATATACTAAATATAATACCAGATTTTTCGGTTTTTGTCAAGAGCCATTTTGGTGGACAAAATTACCTTTAAAAACCGACTAAATGAAAAAGGCCAATAAAAATAGATTTTATTAGCCTTTTAGCCCTGTTACATTAACCGTATTACCACTGCCAATTCGCCGTGGCCCAATCTGCCAATTTTTGCGTTTCGTTGAATAAATCATTCCAAGTATTGGCGCCCAAAACCGTAACGGCAATCCGTGAATTTTTGGGACCGCGGATAATGGTTGTAAAATTATATTGCGATTCGTCCAGTAATCCTGTTTTTCCGCCAACGATATCCAATCTTGATTCAAATAATAATTTATTGACATTTTTAATTGTTTTAAATTTGCGATTAATTTTTACCGATAAAGTATAATTTTTTCGCGCGCTGACAGTGCGAATATTATAATTTGAAAAAGCCGTGATTGCCAATTTGGTCACATCTTTGGCGGTAATTAAATTTTTAGAATCCATGCCGGTCGGTTCCACAAAAGTGCTGGACGTCATGCCCAATACCTTGGCTTTTTTATTCATTCTTTTGACAAAATTATTTTTTGATAATCCGGATAATCTCACTAAAGCGCTAACCGTATTATTGGTTGATGCCATTAAACTGCAATTAAATAAATCTCGCGCGCTTAAAGAATAGCCATTGGCGCTTAATTCCGCTCCGCCGACACTATCCCCTGCTTTTAATTTTGTTCTGGCGCTAAAACTTATTCCTTGATCTAAAAAAACCAAAGCTGACATTAATTTTGTTAAACTGGCGGCTGACCAAACTTTATCTGAATTATAATCCAATAAATTTTTTCCGCTTTTGACATCTTGCACCAAAATAGCATTGGCGGTTGTTGCTGATAAATCATATTCTTTAAATTCTTTAATTTCTTGCGGTTCAACAATTTTAACTGCGGCCAAAGCAAAACTTGGCCATAATATAAAAAGGCCCAAGGTTAATGCCAAAATTTTCGTTAAATTTATTTTATTTTTATTCGTCGACATAAAGATCATTTCAATTTCTCTGTCGTTTTCTTTCGTTTTTTGAAAGCCAAGCGACTGATAAAGTTTAATAGCAGGATTATTTAGTTTATTGACCTCTAAAGCTAAATGTTTAAGTCGCAACTCTTTGAAGGCAATATCAATAAGATAGTTCATGGAAATTCTGCCTACACCCTTACCGCGATATTCCCCTTCTCCAATTAAAATAAAAACTTCTGCTCTTTTTTCTTTTGTATCAATTTTTGATAAACCCATAAAACCAATAGGGTTGTCGTCGTCTAAAATCGTAAAGAATTTCTTGCAAGGATTATTTTCGTAATTTTTAAACCACAATTTTTGTTTCGCCAATGTCGTGGGTTGTTTGAAATTATCAAAAATAAAATTAACGACTTTTTTGTCATTAAGCCATTTAAACCGAAACGGTATATCCTCTTTTGAATGTGGACGAAATTTAATCATTATAATTTATTTCCTAATTCCTCAAGATATCTAAAAAAATAATTTTTAGCCTCTAGCAATCCTTTAAATGCCGGTGATGGATTAACATCAATGATGAAAGAAATGTTCTTCTCCTTATTAAATAAACAATCAACTGAATAAACTTCCAAAGAAAAAATCTCTCTTATCTTTTTAATACTTCCAATTAAACTCTCATCAGTATATTCTTTTACCGCTTTATCAAAAAAAATTGATCCATTAATCGCATAAATTTTAAAAAAGATGCAATCGCCGCAATATTCTTCAAAATAATGAGGCTCTTTATTCGCCCAATCAAGCATTAAATCAATATACTCCGCGTAATTATTAATAACATAATTTTTTTCCATATGCCTAAAAGACTTTAATATCAAAGGAAAATTAAATTCGTCTTTTAAGCTGGAAGAGTGCGTTAATTCCGGTGAAAAATAATTCTTAGGCACTTTAATATTATTCTCTGAAAGTAAAAATTGAGCGGCGTATTTAGAACAATTTTTTATAAAATAACCTCCATTTATTACCTGTTTTCCATTTTTAAT
>JAQUOF010000014.1 GCA_028717225.1 Patescibacteria group bacterium | reverse complement strand
ACTCCTAAAATCAATTGAATCGGCACCATGGCGCATCGATCGCGATAAATTATAATTGATCCTAAAATAAAATAAGCCAAAACATAATAAATAACAGCGCCGCCGATCAAGGGCGATAATAATAAATATAAAAATTCTCCGCCCATAATAAGGTAAGCCAAAAGCGCGCCGGTTAAACTGAGCAAGGAAACAGTAAAACTGATTTTCTTGGCTCTCTTGCCAAGATATTCTTCGGCATAACCGGGGATTCTGGCAACTCGATGCGTATCGCAAGTCACTTCACCTAAAAGAGAATGAATGACAATAACTATGCCGGACATTAAAATAAAATACGCGACAACAACGAAAAATCCCGCCTGTCGCGCCACATAAGGCAAACAAAAAAATCCGACACCGATAATAGTTCCGGCAAAACACGCCAATGCTTTGATAAATCTGAATTTTCTTTTCATAATTAATTTATACTTTCAATAAAATCTTTTATGTCTTCGGGTATTGGTATTTCTTTTTTTGGACTTATACCGGGATAACGCCAAACGGTAATAATTTTTATTTTCTCGCCTGATTTTTGATACATCAGCCAAATTTCAGTCGGATGTTTTTTGCTGCCCGAAACTTGCATTATGGCCGTAGTTCCCGGTGCAATCCCCTCTTCTTGGCGAATTGAATTGCGAAGTAATTTTTTCAAGCAATTCTCCGAGAGTCCGTATTGGCGCATTTTTGAAACAGCGTGCCGAGTCCAGATGGTTTTGAAATCATTTTTTGGCGCTTTGAAATACATAATAATTTTTAAAAGAGTTTTAGCAACTCTTTAATTTTTTTCTTTTCTTGACCCGGATAATTTTTTAAATTTTTCCAAAAATAAGAACCGACAAATAAATAATCCACGCCTGATTTTTTAAGCAATGGCGCTGTTTTTGGATTTATGCCGCCATCAACGCCTATTTTTGATTTTGGAAACATTTTACGGAAAGATTTAATTTTTTTCAGGATTGATTTTTTAAAATTTTGCCCGCTAAATCCCGGTTCCACACCCATAAACAATACCATATCCAATAAATCTGGCGGAATATTTTTTAATTTTACCAAAGGTGTTCCTGGATTAACAGCCAAGCCGGCTTGAAAACCTTTTTGCTTGATCAATTTTAAAATTTGTTTTGGATTTTTATCAGCTTCAAGATGAAAAATAATTCTTTTTATTTTCTTAAAAAACCATTTTTTAACAGCCAATCTCGGGTTTTTAACCATCAGATGAACTTCAAAATCCATTTGAACATTAAAATTTTTAAAGTCTGAAGCATTTTGCCAAGTTTTATTTTTGACAAAAATGCCGTCACCGATATCAATTTGAATCAATTTAAATATTCCTTGGCAAATATTTATTTTTTCTTTAACTGATTTGAAATCTTTTTCCAAAACAGCGGGAATAATTTGTATCATAATTTATTTTATAAAGGGCGGACGTGGCGGAAATTTTTTCTTCACCAAAGTATTCGGCTCTATAGGAAAATTATTCTTTGATAATTTTTTTCTGCCGGTAAAAATAAACAAAATAATTATTAAAACAATAAAAATTAAAATCGGAACATAAGTCAATGGGGCGGTTTTCATGCCATAAACAAAAGTTCCAAATATAATTCTTAAAAATGACCCGATATCTCCAAGTAATGACATAAAATTATTTGCTTCTTATTTTTAAATCATATAATATTTCTTCCGCTTTTTTCAAGTTTCTCTTGGCGTCATCATATTTAGTTCTTAAATAACCGGTCAGATCCAATTTAATCAGTTCGCCCACGACTTGAGTGATTAATTCTTTAAGTTCTCTCGCTTTTTCAACTTTATCTTCAGTGGCCAAGAGGACGATTTTTCTGACCAATTCGCCGGTTAAATCGCAAATACCACCCAGATAACTTTCAAAACCGAGCTTAATTTCGGAAATTTCCTTTAATTGGCCCAATTTTATGGCTTGCCAAAACAATTTGGCCTCCGCATATTCTTCCAAGGCCGCCTTATAAGCGCCGGCATATAAAAGCTGCGGCGACTTGGTTAATGAACCTTGAAGCTTGATAAAAATCTGTTCAACTTCTTTAAGACTTTTTTCTGCTTCACTGATTTGATCGCGCTGCAAAGAAAAAATCGCCTGTTTTGATTTATGCAAAGCGACGTTTGATTGTTGATTCACCAGATAAAACATTGAAACGTGATTTTTGTATTCCTTGCTTAATTTCTGTAACATTATTTTATTGATCATAAATTCATTTTATTTAATTAATTTAGGTTGACTTATATTGGGCAGTTTCCCATAAAACGGCCTGACTGTTTTCGTTTTTTTATTTAATTTTTTAATTCCAATTTTAATTAAATCAAATTTCTCTCCATTTTTAAGACCGACCACGGGAACTTTTAATGACCACGCCAAAGTATTTGCCACTGACAAGGCCACCCTGATACCGACAAATGAGCCCGGACCATTAACAACAATAATACCTTTAATATCTTTTAACTTTTTATTTGTTTTTAACAGAAGATTGTCCAATCCTTTTAAAATATTATTGTCTTGTCCCCTTTTATTTTTCAAGGTTAAAAAAAAATGCTTTTTCGCAGACTTGTCTAATATTAAAGCCAAATAATTTCGGCTTTCTTCCAAATTATTAATTAATAAATACATTATATTTTTTTATTTTTAAATTTACCTACCCAAACCTTTCATCCATCCGAAGGTCTGCTGGAAGTTCTTGAAGATAAGTTCAGTTACGGTCATTCTCTTTTGAGGAGTCAGTAAAGTATTGGTGGTTGATTGAGTTTTGTTGCCCGAAGAATCCTCGGAGATAACTCTGAATCTGTAAATCGCGCCCGGTTTAAAGGAAGTGATAACCATTAAATGTTCTTGTCTTAAACCGATATCTTTGGTCATTTGGATGATTGGAGAGTCTTCGGCAAAGCCAACCTGATATTCAACCTGCGAAGTTGAAGGTTCGTCGGTGTTCCAGGTGATAATGGTTTGGACTTCATCGCCTCTTGATGACAAAGCGATTGAGGTTCTGATTTGCGAAATGATTGGCGCGTTTTTGTCTTTGGTGGTGGTGAAGTTTGGAATCAGGAAGGAATAGTTGTTGTTTTGCAAATCTTTTCCTTCAAGAGAAACATTGAAAGTTGTGCCCGGTTCAAGATTCTTGACTGCGATTTCGTGAGCCACATTGAAATCGGATTTAGTGACGGTCTGGGCTTCGCCCGGAGCCAGTTGATTGTTGCGATAAGGGATATATTTGACTTGCGAATCAGTCGGGACGTTTGTCTGCCAAACAAAAGTGGCCGCCCGTTCAGAGATGTTTTTGATTGAGAAATTTAACACTTCGGGCATTTGAGAAGCCGTGGTGAAAGTATATCTTTTTGATTTTGCTTCGGAACCGATAATGCTCTTGGAGCGAATTTGGAAATAGTAATCGGTGGAAGGAGTCAGGTTGATGATTTTGACATTATGATTCAATTCTTTCTCGTTTGATTGGCCAACGATTTGCGAATATGGTTCTGATTTGGTGTCGTCGTAATCAACAACTTTGGCAAAAGCGATTTGAGAATTGGATCGTTTGTTTGTCTTCCATTTGATGATTGCGTCAGTGGCTGAGATCTCAATTTCAGGAGCTGCTTCAAGCGACAGACCCGGAGTGATGTCTTTCAAAGTATTCAGGAAATTCTGGAAAGTTGTTTCAAGAACCGGTCCGGTGACTTGGGTAGAGATTTGTCTGGCTGCTTCCATGGCAGTAACAAAAGATTGATCTACGGCTGTAACAGGAGTCGGAATCGTTTCAATCGGGGTTGTCGGTTCAACCGGGGTTTCCGGAGTAGTTGGAGTTTCAGGGTTTGTTTCCGGAGTCGGGGTGGTTTCGCCCGGCGCGCTTAAGGTGGTAAAGATGGCATCAGCGCTTTGAGCAAGATTGCCTGAAGCGTCTTGAGACAGGACTTGATAATGATAGACAGTGTTTTTTGTTAAATTGGAAAGGATGGTTTGATGGGAAACGGTGAAATCAGTCAAACTGGCATGTTTGGCTTCGCTATACGAACTACTTAAGCCGTAATCAATCAAGCTGGTGGCATCTTCATTGGTCACCCAGCTGACCACGGCGCCGGTATCAGTGATTGAAGAAACTGAGAGATTAGAAATGACCGGCGGGGTTGTGTCCTTGGTCGGAACAGCTGCGGCGCCTCCGCCAGAACTAATCACTTTTATCTCCTGAGAAACATATTGAGGAGTAAAGGTGTAATCCTGACTGGTTGTTTCAAGATTGGCAATATTTTTTGATTTGATTCGATAATGATAAACTTGCTCAGTGGTTAAACCGGTTAAGCGAACCACGTGTTGGGTGGTTAAAAGCGAATCCAAAGTGCTTGAAGTTCCATAATCAGTGGTTGAACCGTATTCAACTTGAGAAGTAGCGGAATCATCTGTTTCCCAAATAATAGTGCAAAGCGTTTCTGTCGGATATGAATTGATTTCGGAAATAACCGGAGCAGTGGTGTCAGTCGGACTTGGTTCTTCTTCAGTGGTGAAATTTCTCATTGTTCCCCAAGTGACATGATCATAGGTATCTTTTGAACGGGTGCAATAATAATAGGTGGTGGCATAAGGAAGATCTCTCAATTGAACAGTGTGGGATTTATTCAAAGTTGTATCTTCTGTAGTATGGCTATCAAGTTCTCCGCAAGTTCCGGTTTGAGTTGAACCATAATAAACCTGACTGGTGGTATATTTGTCAGTAATCCAAGTAATAGTGACCTCTGTGCCAACAGTTGATGGAGATTGAGCTTGTTCTCCGGAAACAGAAGGAAGATCGTCAAGTTCGGGAGGCCAATAAATAAAGGAATATTCTGAAGAAATTAAAGGATTACCCGAAGCATCTTTAGATCTGATGCGGTAATAATATGTGGTTAAAGGATTTAATCCGTAAACCTGAACTGAATGAGTGAGAGTTTGAGTGTCATTGCCTTGCATGGAAATATATGTTCCGGAAACAATTCCATATTCCACGTGAGAATCAGAAGGTTCGTCAGTAGCCCAAGTAAACAAGGCATAATCTTCATGAGAAGTAGCAACCGGAGAACCGCCGGTTAAAGCCGGTGGAGTATCATCTTCGGAAGCCGGTTGATAAGAAACTACGCTTGAAGGCAAAGAATAATTATCAGCCGTATCTTTAGTTTTAACGCGATAAAAATAAGTAATAGTTTTAGAAAGACCGATATTAGTATAAACAGAAGTGGTAATATCACTTATACTGGCTGCAGGCGAATAAGTTACGCCATCAGTTGATCTCTCAATACTGTAAGCCGAAAAATCAGGATTATCTCCAACACTGAGAGCATCCCACATAATAGTCAATGCATAACGCTCCACATATTCATTTGACGCATCGGCAATACTGACATTTGTCACCACGCCGGGCAAAGAAGTATCATAATTAATAGTCGCCGAACCGCCGGTATCAGATTGATTGCCGTAAATATCTTTACATTTAAACCAAGCTGTTCTGGTACTGCCATCAACCGCCTTCATTATCCAACTCTTACCGATACTCTTTACTTCCCATTCACCTGAATTAGTTACCACGCCATCAACATTGGTTACCGTGCCATAAGTTAAATCATCATTGGAAAATTGAACTTTTAAATCACTGTCATCAACACAAGACGGAGTCAAAGTTACAAATAAAGAATTGGTTATCGCCGCGCCGGAATTGATGCTTATGGTCGGAGTAGTCGGTTTTTTCGTATCAATTACAAAAGTATTAGATTGATCTTCTCCAAGATTTAAATAAGGAGAGCTGTCGTCAATAATAATTTTAATGCGAGAATTGGCAAGATATTGATTATTATAATCTGTTTTCACATTCCACGTGCCGGTTAATTCTGTCTGCACACCCGGAGTGATATCATGACTGCCTTCGCCCGTAGTGGTATCGCAATCCTCCCAAGAATCACCATCCCAATATTGAAAAGTTGTACTGACGCTATCACTATCCTCGTCTAAAACTGTGTAAGAAATTTGAACCACGCCATTTTCGTTTTCCTGAGCCGAAATTTCTGAAACCGTCGGCGTAACGTTAACGGCATAGAAAATACTTAAACTTTCCAAAATCGGTGAAACATTATTTTCTCTTGTTTCTATTTGAACCTCAAGTCTAATCCATTTTGTCGGACTGGCCATTTCTCTGATGTCTTGACCGCTGGTAGTCACCCAATCGCTCCATGTATCGCCATCTAGTCCTTCTTGTGTGTCCGCTTCTTTGGTTCTTACTTTTACAGCCGTGTTTGTGCCGCCGGAATTAACCCAATCAATATGATACCAACCGACCGGATTAGTTTGACTATAATCAAAAGTCGCCGTGGCATAAACCGCTGATGTTATGTCAATATCACTGAGAACTGGTGTTTCATCAATGTCTGAAGTGGCAAATTCAAGACGATATTGAATATAAGGTTGAGTTGAAGAAACAGAAGATAAATCAATCAAATCACCATCATTAACCGCATACGGACAACTTGTCCAAGCCGTGGCATTTGCCATATCAGCCGTTGCGTCAGTACGAACTTTTACTCTTGTAGTTTGTATATCATTATCAGTCCATTCTATGGTTTCCCAGGCAAAATTTGGAGATTTTTGCTGAAAAACCGAAGATATAAGATAACCGGTATTACTCATACCCGTTGAAGCCCAAATTACAACTTGAGAAATAGTCGGAGTGACCGTCGTGTCACTGGTAGTCATAACCGCTTTCCATTTTAAATCAGAACCAAAGGCGGTAAAAACATACTCACTGCCATCGGGCGTAATTGCTTCCCAGGTAGTACCATTGTCAACGCTTAAATAATAAGTAATGGAAGTGCCGGCCGGTTCAATGTCAGTGGCAATTAGAGAACCTTTTAAAATCGGAGCGGCCAAAGTATCAAGACCGGTTGAAACAACGGTTGAATTTTGCGTTTTTAAATTTATAACTTCTACGCCGTGATAGTTGGTGGCCAAATATATTTTATTTCTTTTGACAAAAAGTCTGTAAGTTGAACTTTTACTGATGTAATTTCCGACATAAGCCGGCGATGAAGGAATTGAAACATCTAAAATTAAAAGTCCGCCGCCCCAATCGCTGATATAGGCGTATCCGCCGGAAACTTTTACATCATAGACATTGCCCATTGTATCATAAGTACCAACCAGATAAGGCGCAGCCGGATTAGAAATATTGTATATTGTCAGACCCGCTGTATTATCGCCGATATAAACATAATTTCCTTCAACAAAAAAATCATAATGAGCGCTGACCGGCAAGGTTGAACCTATTTCCGAAGGCGAAGTGGGCGTAGTAATATTAATAATATGAAAACCCGTAGTGGCATCAGTCACATAAGCATAATTGCCTTTTACCTGAACTCTCTGAGTCGCTACACCGGTATTAACAACTGTTTTATAAACAGGACTGGTTTTAGTTGTAATATCAATTACTTTAAATCCGCCCGAATAATCTGCCAGATAAGCGTAATTTCCTGAGACCGCCACATCATAAGTAGAACCGGTTGAATCATAAACACCCACTCCCTGCGGAGCAGATTTATTTGAAACATCAATAATTAATAATCCCCTGCCAAGATTTGCCACATAAACGTAATTACCGCTGACCGTTATTCCCAAGGCATCATAAATTTTTATTCTACTCTTTAAAGTGGCAGGGCTTGTACTTGTATCAAAAATTGATAAAACAGAAAATGCAGTTGAACCGCTGCCCGGACTGCTGTTGGCCAAAACATAAGCATAATCTCCTGCTATTTCTATATCTGTCACATAACCGCCACTGGCAGTATTTACTACAGGTGTTTCGGATAATTGATCAAGGTCAACAACCCAAAGACCCCTTAAGGTATCAATCAAATATGCATAATGTCCGGAAATAGATACAGATATAACTCCGCCAAAATTAACTCCGGCCCACAATTGATTATCTTTCTCTCTGTCAATACAAGCTAAAATATAAGGAGCGGTTGGATCTGAAACATCAATTACTTGCAGACCGCGAGTATAATCAGCAAGATAAACACGCGTGCCGCTAACAGTAAGATTCAAAGCACCTTTGTCACTGGCTCCTGATATATCAGAATCAAGGGTGCCGACAAGCGCAATATTATATGGGTCGGCAATATTAAAAATATATAAATTATATCCTTTATCAGCCACATAAGCATAATCGCCGGAAACAGCTATTCTCCACACCAAGCCCTGACTGCTGGTAATATTATAACTGCTTATCCATTGCGGCGAAGTTTTATTGGAAATATCAAAAATATGTATATAAGCACCGTAGTCCGTGACATAAGCATAATTACCTTGTATATCAATACCTGCCGCGTTTCCATTTACGCCCGCGCTGCCAACTAAAATCGGATTATATTTATCAGTAACATCAATTATTTTAATACCATAAGTATAATCAGCCACGTAAGCATAATTTCCAGACACCTCAATATCATAAACTGTACCGCTGCCGGTCCAAATATAAGATTTAGTTAAAATCGGCGCTGTTGGATCGGAAATATCAAATATTTCCAAACCTCTATTCTGGCTTGCCATATAAGCGTAATCACCTTCCACTGTAATAGCATATGGATTGCCAAAAGATTGAGCTGACCCGACAATGCTTGGAGTACTGGTACTTGAAACATCAACAACTATCAATCCCCAATTATATTCCGCTACATAAGCGTAATTGCCGGAAATAGCCACGTCTTGAGCATTACTGACTCCAACTGCCATAGTAGTTGAAACCTGAACCGGCGGCGACAAATCACCCAAATCAATTATTTTTAAACCAGTAGTATAAGTAGCTAAATAAGCGTAATTGCCATCAATAACCAATCCCCAAGTATAATCCGGATAAGTGTTATATTGACTGACCATGGCCGGCCGATACGGATCAGTAACGTCTATTATATAGAGACCTCCTTGCCGATTGGCCAGATAAACATAATTGCCAATAGCTTGTAAATCGTAAGCTTCATAATTTATTATGCTGTAATTACCGACGAAAAAAGGAACAGCTATATTTGAAATATCATAAATATAAAGATCGCTGCCTTCAACAGCCAGATAAACATAATTGCCAACAACATCAACTGATTTAAAAGCATTACCGGAACCAATTGATGAAACTTCAACCGGATTAGCAGGATCAGTTACATTAATAATTCTTAATCCGCCACCAGTATAATCCGCCACAAAAGCATAAGTTGAAGCGCCGATAGTTTTTACTTTCACATCCCAAGCATTACCCGGCGTATCAAAAGAACTGATTATTTCGGGCGTAAATGTTGAAATAGTATTAGCCACTTCCGGATCAATAGAAGAAGACTTGCGAGTTCTAATTACGTTATAATTATATAAAGATGAAACTTCATCGGCAGATAAAGCACGATTGTAAACTTTTACTTCATCTAATCTTTCTGCTTTATCCACGGGAATATTATTATCAATCTTCATTACGAGAGCATTGGAATTAACAGGAATAGCACTAGTACAGGTTAAAGTTTCGCCAACAATACCGTTAAAATACATATTCATCTGATTGCTGGGTAAATTTTTATCATAAGTAGCTACGACATGAGTCCATGTATCATAAGCTAATGTGGGGAGACCTCCTCCACCCCAACTGCCGCCGCAACTTGCTCCTATTGTCCACCTCAATCTTGCGTTCCAGCCCTCCCAATTAAGACCATAACTGCCCGATTTACTTATAATATTTCCCCAATCCGAATAACGACCGGTTGGATAAATCCAAAATTCCACACTAACCGCGTCTGTCGGGCTTAATTCAGAACTTGAAGGAACACTGACATTATTGGTTCCAACAAAGCTTAGCGCATTCCCGAATTTTCCAGATGAAGTCCAGGTCGCACTATTGATAGTGCCTATATTATTATTGGCAGAAGCATCATCAGTAGTAGATCCGGAACCTTCTTCCATATGCCAGCTTCCCACATCAAATGTGTCGGGATTTGTTTCAGTAAAAGTATTAGCGGAATTAGAAGCAGTATTCGCCGCTCCATTTCCGTAATACATATAAATATCTGGATTTTGACCGTCTGATAAACTATCTTTAACTTCTACCCAAAAAGTGGCTTGATCAGAAGCAGTATAAGTTTCTCGCCAATAATCAAGAGAAGTGACGCCATCATTATCATAAAATCTAATATCATCAAAATCAGTTTGGCAATGACTGGAACAACTTAAATTAACTCCGTTGGTTGTGGGAGCATAACCAACTTTAATTTCAATTTGGTAATTAGTTCCCGCATCACCCTGGCCTAACAAACCAATGGTTTTTTTGTATGGAAAATCTCCATCCCCCGAAGCCTGTTCGATTAAATCAGAACCGCCGGCATTGTAAATATAATTATTTATTTTCGGATCAGCAGAAACAACTTTACGAATAAAAGCATTATCAATTTCATAAGTAGCATCAGAATTAATAAAACCTATTTTTTCGGTCGCTTCTGTGGAGTATGAAGAATCATAATTTAAAACCCATGTTCGTCCGCCGTCAGTACTTCGCATATATTTTGCTCCGCCACCGGTTTTCAACGGCATTCTGACTTTATAAGTGTTATTGGCGATCCAACCACCGGAAAATTGTCCCCTATCATTACTATCTTCGTAAATACGATTTGTATCACTAGTATCATAAAAAGAATAAATTAAATCCGTATAGCTCTTGCCGGAAGTGCTATCTTTCCAACCAAACATTACAGAAGTTCCGCCGGTCGGTTTATAATCAAATAATAATTCCAAGTTATCGGCTCTGGCAAAATCAGTCACGCTATACAAACTGGTGTTTCCCCAACCCGCACCGCCGGTAACAACAATTTTATCACTTTGACTGATTTTACTGGATGTATCTGTTTCAACCCATTTACCGGCATCAATAGTCGTACCGGTAAAATCATCAAAAAATAATGGAAAAGTATTGGCGCCGCTGGAAGTGGTACTGGCATCGCTGTCGCCGTAATACATATAAATAGTCGGGTTTTGTCCGCTGGATAAACTATCTTTTACTTCCACCCAAAAAGTGGCCTTATCGCCCAAAGCGTATGTTTCTTTAAAATAATCAAGCTCTGTCACGCCATCACTATCATAAAATCTAATATCATCAAAATCAGTTTGGCAATTGCCGGAACAAGTCAAATTTACTCCGGTTGCCGCGCTGCTATAACCAACCTTAACCATAATTTGATAATTTGTACTGGCATCGCCGGCTCCGGTTAAGGCAATGGATTTTTTATATGGAAAAGTTTCATTATCAGAAGATTCTTGCGTAGCATCAGAACCATTTGTCCCACCAATAGCAACGATATTTAAACCTCCAGTATCACTGGCCAAATAAGCATAATTACCATTAAGTTCAACTCCATTAATATTACTTCCAATATTAGCTGAACTTGCCAACGTCGGGCTGGCCGGCGTAGTCACATCAACTATTCGAAGTCCTTCTTGATCTGTTCCAACATAAGCGTAAGTTTTACTGCCCTGAACTTTTGCCTTAACATCTAAACTGTTGCCGCTTAAAGAAATATTACCGGTTGCCGAAGGCGAAGCCGGATTGGAAACATTAATAATTCTTAAATCGCTGCCGTAATCAGCCACGTATGCGTAATCGCCCAATTTATCCAAACGATAAGAATAACCGGGAGTGTCAAGCGAACCCTCCAAAGTCGGCGCTCCCATGGTTTGTGAAATATCTAAAATTTTCAATCCGCCTATGTAATCTGAAAAATAAAGATAATTGCCGGAGATAAAACTGCCGCGCACAGTATTTGTAGTATCAAAAGTACCCACATAAGCAGGAGCGGCTGCAGTAGTTACGTCAACCACATGCAAGCCTCCTGTGCCGGATGATAAATAAACTTTATTATTGTTATAAGTAATTCCCCAACTATCTGTTTGCGAACTGTTCAAACCCCATTGGCCAACTTTAGAAATAGAAGCCGGATTGGAAATATTATAAACCGCCACTCCGCCCGATGCAGTGGCATAAGCCACATAAGCATAACTGCCATTAACCTTAATACCATTTAACTGGCGATCATTTTGATATAAAGAACCAGCCAGAGTCGGACTGGCCGGATTAGTTACATTAACTATTGTTAAATTCGGATTTTGATTGTAACTGGTTATATAAACATAATTTCCGACTTTATCCAAATAATAAGCATAGTCGGAACAATTATATGAACCCGTAAGCGTGGGAGCAGTCGGATCGGAAATATTAATAATTTGTAGAGTGGTGTAATCAGCTACGTAAGCATAACTGCCGTCAACTATTACTTCATAGGCATAACTCGGCGTATTGTAAACGCCTTTGTAAACAGGATTGACCGGATCAGAAACATCAACAATATAAAGACCGGCATCATAACAGGAGACATAAGCATAACTGCCGACAACTTTAACATCATTGCAATAAGTGCCGCCCAAATCTTTATTAGATAAAAATATTGGCGCGGTTTTATCAGTTATGTCAAAAATACTTAAACTGCTATTGGTTTCTTCAGCCATGTAGGCGTAATTACCGCTGACAAAAACTTCGCGGCCGTAATCACTGGTTGGCGTGGAAGATAATGAAGCCGGCCGAGTAATATTAACTTTCTGAAGTCCGGAAGAACGCGCAGCCATATATGCATTATCTCCATCAACCATTACGTCCATTACATAATCAGGCACGTCTATTTTTTGCTGACGATTTATTGCGGCCGGATTTGAAATATCAACAATATCCAATCCTCCTCTTTCATTGGCAATATATGCATAATTACCGGACAGGAATAATCGCATATGATAAGTGAGCTCTGTGCTTGCCAAACGAGTAACATATGAAATAGAACCTAATGTAGTAATATTTAAAACTACGAGACCATAATTATAAGAAGCTAAAAATGCATAAGTTGAAGCGCCGATTGTTTTTACTTTAACATCATAAGCTTGATTCCCGTATTCGCTGCCATTGTATGAACCTCCTAATGTAGGGCTGGCCGGATTGGTCACGTTAACAGCGGAAAAACTTGGATTTTGTCCATAGCCGGTAACATAAACATAATTTCCAATTTTATCCAAACCATAAGCATTATCCGGACAGTTATAAGAACCGGTTAAAGCTGGTACAGCTTTATTGCTGATATTAATAATTTGTAAAGTAGTAGCATCAATTACATACGCGTAATCGCCGTCAACCACGACTTGATAAGCAGTACCCGGAGTATTATACCAACTGACAAAACTTGGCGCGGAAGGTGTGGTAATATCAATAATTTGCAAACCCCAATCACTGTCTGCCACGTAAGCATAATTTCCACTGACATAAACATCGCGAGCATAACCGGGCGTATCATAACTGCCAACATAACTTGGCGTATCGCCTGTTATATCATAAATATGAAGTCCTTGATAACCTTCTGCCATATAAGCGTAATCGCCGGAAACATAAACACCCTGGCTGTCTGATAATGTTTTTAAGCTTTCGGAAAAATTTGGCGAGAACGGTTCGCTTACATCAATCACCACAAAACCATTATAATATCCATTTGCCACATAAACATAATTTCCGGAAACAGCTAACTGATAAGCGGAATTATTAGCATCCCCGGTATATTGCGGAGTATCAACCATTGCTATTTTACTCGGATTTGATTTATCAGTAATATCAATAATTTGCACTCCATAAGAATGACTGGCGAGATAGACGCGATTACCGCTGATATCAATTCCTTCTGTGCCATCCAATGTGTCTATAATACTTTTTTCTTTAATATCAGACGGAGTAGAAACGTCAAGAATTCTAAAATAATTTCCATCACTTACATAAGCGTAATCGCCGGAAACAACAACATCACGAGCATTCTCAGTATCAAGAGTATCAAGAAGAACCGGACTGGCCGGATTGGTCACATCAAAAATCAATAACCCGGGCGCTCCATCAGCCACATAAGCATAAATATTTCCGCCAATTTGGCGCACTTTAACATCATAACAAGAACCCGTGGTATCGTAGAATCCTGTTTCCGAAGGATTGCTCTTATCCGTAATATTAACAATTCTTAAACCTTCGCCGCCGTGAGCCACATAAGCATAATTGCCCAAAACATCAACTTTCAAGGTATTATTAGCCCATGGATAATATCGTTTAACTAAAGTTGGACTTAAAGGATTTGAAATATCAACAATCCATAAACCCCAGTTATAGCCTGATACATAAGCATAATTGCCGGAAATAGTAATACCATAAGAACTTGACAGACTGGTTAATCTGCTTTTTAAGATTGGGGCGCTGGGAGTGGTAATATCAAAAACTTCCAATCCTTGATCTGAATCGGCCACATAAGCATAATTGCCGGAAATAGCTACATCAAGAGCTGTGCCCGGCGTATCATAAATACTAACTATGCGCGGCGTAATTGTTTTTTTAAGAGTAAGTTCGTCCGTGCCGCTGTTCCAATCAGCCGTAGTTTGAGTGGCATCGCGTTTAGTTGTGCTGGAAAAATTTTCCGTAATTGTTTCTTCCGGTTTGGATAAACCAACTTGTCCTGTTTCGGTATAAACAACATTTGAACTTTCTTTAAATTTTGTTGTATCGGTAAAATCTGTTTGATTCGGACCGCCAATCCAATTGGTTTGCGAAAAAACCGGAGTTAAATCGCCGGGCGAAGCTTTGGTGTAAGTTAAACTAATATCATTTACCTGTGGAGTTTCATCTAAACTATCAGTGGAGAGAAAAATTTTATATTGAATGTATTTTTTATTATCAAGACTGACATAAACAGCCGTACTGGTGGCTGATTGATAATAAGTACCCGTATCGCCGTCCGGGCCGAGCCAATCAGTTGATGAAAGCGCGTCCAATGTATCAGCCGCTCTTAATTGAAATTTGGACAAAGTGCCGCTTGGTTCGGTTACGGTTGAAGAAAAATCCAAATAATTTGTTCCTGTTCCAACTTCGTATGCGGAAGAAATCACATCCCCGGTATAAGAACCTGTTGGTTTTTCCCGTTCGCCATCAATTGAATAAGTTACGTCTTTAGTGGCAAAACCGCGCACTATCCAATCATCTAATTCAAAAATTCCAGTATAACTATCAAAACCTAATCTAACGCTATCTTCTACGCTGTAATAACTGTCATAAAGCATTGACCAAGTTTCGCCGTTGTCAGTACTAAGATAATAAGTACAGCCCTTGGTTCGGCCATAAGCGATTGGATGAACCACCCATTTTAAACGATATTGTTGATTAATCGCCCAGCTGTAAGCCGGCAATGATGCTCCACTGTTATCTTGATAGTAATAAAAACCGCCACCGGTGTTAAAATAATCAGAATAAATCAAATTAGCAAGATTGCTGGAAGCTGTTTGATCATGAATGCCAACCGCAAATGTCTTAGAGACAGATGTTTTTGGAGTTAATTTAACTTCAGCCACAAAAGGCCGGCTGAGATTGGTTTTTGAAACAAGTCCAACTTGACCCCATGTGCTTGAGCCGCCGGAAACAATAATTTTGTCATTTTGGGTTAAATAATTACTTACCGTATCATATTCAGTCCATCTGTCAGTATTAATCGTTGCGCCATCAAAAGTATCAGCAAAAATAAAGGTATTGGCTAAATCGCTCACGTTAGAAGCGCCGGAATAACCGTAATATATGTAAATATCCGGAGTTGTAGAAGCTAAAATTGAAGGCACTTTAACCCAGACTACTGCGGTTTGACCTGATTGACTGTATGATTCCAGCCAGTATTTAAGTTCACTTGTGCCATTAGTGCTGGTAAAACGAATATCAGTACCATCTGATTTAGCTTTGGAAAAATCAAAATTAGAAGACGTTAATTTAATTCTTACCTGATAATTGGTTAAATCTCTGGCGGAATTTTCAGTAATGGTGATTTTTCTGCGATATCCCCAACTGTCGTTATACCAAGGCGTGGGCAAATTAATTTTTACCGTTCCTGTTTCTGAAGCATCAATGTCGTTGCCGGAATAATATTTTGTTATATCCGACCATGATTGTTGTTCCGCGCCGCCCGACCAATCAGTTTGTGTCCAAGTGTTGGATGGCGAAGTAATCATTAAACTTCCGTCTTGCGCGGTTGAATCAATATTGTTTAAAGTGCCGGAAGTCAGTTCGCCGGCAGTTGTCCATTTTTTTTCTTGAACAAAAGCCCAACTCTGCCAAGCCGGCCAAATCAATTGCGAAATTAAAACAAAAATAACCAAGGCGGCCATGGTTGCGATTAATTTCTGTTTGCGAATTTGTTTTATTCGTTTAAAAAATAAATTTTTATTTATTTCCTTGTCTGTCAAAAATTTAAAAATATTTTTTAATTTTAAATTTTGGGGAATATTAATTTTTACAAAAATATTTTTATGTTGAAATTGTTTTTGTAAATTATGAATTGTATTTTTATTTACTGACGCAATAATTATTTTTTCTGATTTTTTAATTTTCCCTAAAAATAATTTTATTGCCGAACGCATGGAAAAAATAAAAAAGAAATATTTTTTTATTTCCAAATGAATAACGGAAAAATTAAATTTAATATTTTTTATTTTACTGAAATATTTTGATAAAATTTTAAAATTTAAATTTATAAAAGTTTGATAAATATTTTTAATGACGGAAAAATATTTATCAAATAAATTTCCGATCTGATTTTTTATTTTTATTAAAAAATTATTTAAATTTAAAAATATAAAACTGAAGTTCGGTTTTATATTTTCTTTTTTTTCGCCCGAGGCGAACCAGCCTTGGGCTGGTATTTTTTTTATTTTCCAACCCGAGTCCGATAAATTTTGAACCGGAATTTCTTTCGCGTACCAACCTGAATAAATTATTTGAAATGATTTATCGTGCTTAATATGAATTAAATAAAAAAATCTAAACCTTTTAAACAGTTTAGATAACAAAACAATCCCCTTTTGATAAGAGCAAATCAAAAATATTCTCAAATTATTTAATTTGAATCGCGCCATTAGTTATTTCAATTAAACTGGGCATTTATACTATAATTATATAGGGAAAATGGCTAAAAATCAAGAGAAAATAAATAAGGCGTGTGGATAAACCAAACCCCTTATTTTCCTCTTATACTTCCCTGCAATTTACATTCGCTCTAGCACATTTATGCCCATTAAATTCAGGCCATTTTTCAACACTTGCGCCACTGCTTGAATCAATACTAAGCGCGCTTTAATCAATCTTTGATTTTCCGCCTTTAAAACCTTATGTTTATGATAAAATTCATTGAAAGTTTGGCTTAATTTCAATAAATAAGTCGCCAAACAAGTCGGATTATACGAAACAGCTGATTCTTTGATTACGCCCGGAAAAGCCGCTAATAGCTTTAAAATCGCCACTTCTTCCGGATTGCCTAATATTTTATAGTCAATTAATTTGTCCGTAATTTCTTCCGCAGGTTTTTTCTCCAATATACTTTGAATTCTGGTATAAGTATATTGAACATAAGGCCCGGTCGCGCCCTCAAAAGCGATTGATTCTTTGGGTTGAAAATGAACTTCTTGCTCCGGCGTAAATTTAAGCAAGAAAAATTTCAAAGCGGCCAAAGCAATAGTTTCCGCTCTTCGCGAAACTTCAATCGGACTGATATTCGGATCACTGGACATTATTTCGCTTTTTGCCAATTGCTCTATTTCAGAAATAATATCATCTGCGTCCACTACCGTTCCTTCTCTTGATTTCAATCTTCCTTCCGGAACGAAAATCAAACCATAAGAAAGATGATAACAATTTTCAACTCCCTTAAAACCGAATAATTCCAGAATTTTAAATAAAACTTGAAAATGATATTTTTGTTCCGAGGCCACAACATAAATTGATTTATGCGGTTTGAAGTCGCGATTTTTTAAAAAAGCCAAACCAACATCTTGAGTAACGTAAACACTTGTGCCATCAGCTCTGATTAAAACTTTTTTATCCAAATTATATTTTGACAAATCAATTTCTATGGCTTTATCTTCGCGGCGATAACAAATTTTTTTTCTTAATGCTTTTAAAATTATTTTTTTGCCTAATTTGTAAGTATCGCTTTCAAAATACCATTTGTCAAAATTGATTCCAATTTTTTCGTAAGTTTTATAAAAACCGTCAAGCGCCCATTTATTCATTTGCTGCCAAAGAGCGATTATTTCCGAATCCCCTTTTTCCCATTGTTCCAATATTTTTTGCGCTTCATTTAACAGTTCAGGATTTTCTTTGACTTTGGTGTTAAATAAAACATAATATTTTCCGACAAAATGATCGCCTTTTATTTTTTCTGATTCCGGAGTTTTTCCTTCGCCCCATAATTTGTAAGCCAGCATTGATTTGCAAATATGAATACCCCGATCATTAATCAAATTAATTTTAATTGATTTATAACCGATGGCCGCCAGTAAATTGGCTGTGGCCTGACCCAAAAAATTATTTCGCAAATGTCCCAAATGCTGCGGCTTATTGGTATTGGGCGCTGAAAATTCCACCAAAATTTTTTTATTTTTTCCGAAATTTGAAAAACCGAAATTATTTCCTTTGGATAAAATCTCTTCGCAAATCGCTTTAAACCAAATTTTTTTATTAATGAAAAAATTAAGATAAGGTCCGATATTTTTCGCTTGTTCAAAAACCGAAAATTTTGTTTTATTTAAATTAAGCTGCGAAGCTAATTCTTGAGCAACAATTGTCGGCGCTTTCTTCAAAACTTTCGCTATTCCAAAACAAGAAATACTGAAATCCCCCATCTCTTGATTAGGAGGAATTTCCAATTTTAAATCTTCTTTTAATAAAGAAAAATCAAAAGAAAGACTTGTTAAAGCCTTTTTTAAAGCTTCTAAAAGATGTTTTTGCAATATTTCAGTGGTCATTACTTATCACTTATTAACTTATCAGCTTATTAACTTATTTACTTATTAACTTACCCATATATTCAGCCATTTCCACATATCTACAGGAATAAGCCCACTCATTGTCATACCAAGCCATTACTTTAATTAAGTCATCTTTAACCATAGTTAAAGGCAAATCAACAATTGCTGAATGAGAATCGCCTCGAAAATCAGAAGATACCAAAAGTTCATCAGATGTATTTAAAATTCCTTTTAATTTTCCTTTGGCTGCGGCAATAAATTTATTATTAACTTCCGCTATGGTTGTCGGCTTTTCCACTGAACAAATAAAATCAACTACTGAAACAACCGGAGTCGGAACGCGTAAAGAAATGCCGTCCAGTTTTCCCGCTAAATCCGGAATAACCACTGCCACTGATTTGGTGGCGCCGGTCGTGGTGGGAATCATATTTTCCGCAGCCGCGCGAGTTCGGCGCAAATCTTTGTGAGGCAAATCAAGCAAGCGCTGATCATTGGTATAAGAATGAATCGTAGTCATGAATCCGCGTTTGATTTTAAAATTGTCATTTAAAATTTTTGCCACAGGAGCCAAACAATTGGTTGTGCACGAACCGTTGGAAATAATCAAATCTTTTTTTGAATTAAATTTTTCTTCATTGACTCCCAAAACATAAGTTGGAATATCTGAATTTTTCGGCGGCGCGGAAATAATAACTCTTTTCGCTCCGGCTTCAAGATGTTTTTTTGCTCCTTGATAATCGGTAAAAAATCCCGTGCATTCCAGAACCACATCCACACCTAATTTTTTCCAAGGCAATAAAGCCGGATCTTTTTCCGCAAAAACCGGAATTTTCTTTCCGTCAACAATTAAATTTTTTCCATCCTCGCTCACTTTTTTATCAAATTTTCCATAAAGAGAATCGTATTGCAAAAGATGAGCTAAAGTTTTTGTGTCAGTCAAATCATTGATTGCCACAATTTCTATATTTTTAGATTTGGAAGCGATGCGAAAACTTGGTCGGCCAATTCGGCCGAATCCGTTAATTGCTATTTTAATCATATTTTTAAAATTATTAATTAATGAATTATTTATTTAACAGTTCAATGATTTTTTGTCCTAATAATTAATAGTTGTTTAATTTAATTATTGATTATTAATCAAAATTCTATATATCTGAAGGACATATAGCGTCACTGCAACCACATTTTTTTTCAAATGTACAAATAGGAGGCCCGATGAGTTGACATTTTCCGTCGTATCCATCACAAACTCCACTACAATCCTCGGCTGATATACAAGAGTTTCCTATCTTAACTTTTTTAATTGGTTCTGTATTAGAAATCGTCGGTGATTCAACTTTAGAAATTTTTACACATCCTGTTGTCAATAAAATAAAAAATAAAAGAAAGATACTTAAGCTTAATATTTTCGTAGACCTCATCATAAAATTTATATTTAATTATTGATTTAACAGTTCCACAATTTTTTGTCCAAATTCAGAAGAAGCAACCGGGCCATTGGCCGTAATAATTTTCCCGTCAGCAACCACTGTTTGATTTATATATTCGGCGCCGTTGGCTCTCAATACGTCAATTGACGTTTTATCAAATTCATCAGTCCAAACTGTCGCTTTTTTTCCGGACAACACTCCGGCTTTGGCTAAAATTTCCGGAGCAATACAAATAGCGCCTAAAATTTTTCCTTCACTTATCGCTTGCTGAACCAATTGATGAACATTTTTATTTTCCGCATATTCGAGCGCTCCCGGTCCGCCAATAAAAACAAGGGCATCAAAATTTTTAATTTCAACGTCCTCTATTTTTTTATCAACTTTAATTGTATCTCCTGATTTTGAAATAGCTTGATCGCCTTTTAAATCGGCGGTTGTAATAACAATTCCGGCTTTTTCCAAAACAGCCCTGGTTTCGCTGTATTCAAAATCTTGAAAACCTTCGTCGGCAATCACAATAACCGCTTTTTTGTCAGTGGAATTTTCCATATTTTTTTTCTTTTCTATTTTAGTACAGCCTGATAAAAAAAACAGAGTTAAAAAAATAGCAAAACAAAGGAAAATTTTTGACCTCATAATTAAAATTTAATTTTGTCCACTCCTACTTCTATTTTTTCGTCTTT
>JAQUOF010000013.1 GCA_028717225.1 Patescibacteria group bacterium | reverse complement strand
TTAAAAAACCAAAAATAGTTTTTGTTTTAAGCGGCGGGGGAGCAAGAGGACTCGCGCATTTGGGTTTTTTAAAAGTTTTGGAAAAAGAAGGGATTAAACCGGATGCAATAATCGGAGTGAGTATGGGGGCTTTTGTCGGCGGTTTATACGCAGCCGGCATGAGTATTAAAGAAATGGAAGAAACCGCAAAACAAATTAAGAAATTTAAAAAAGTTTTATTTTTTACTTCCAGGCCCAATAAGACAGGATTAATTCAAGGGGGCCCAATAGAAAAATATATTGCGAATATTGTCGGAAAAAAAATAATTGAAAATTTAAAAATTCCATTTTACGCCGTAGCCACTGATTTAAACAAGGGGACTGACGTGGTGATAAATAAAGGGCCCTTAGTTGAGGCTATTCTGGCGAGTATGGCTATTCCGGGGCTTATTTCTCCGGTTAAATTGAAAAATAAAATTTTAATTGACGGCAGAATCAGTAATCCATTGCCCACTGATTTGGCGCGCGATTTGGGAGGCGAATTGATAATTGTTTCCAACACTCAGTTTCCTGTGCAAAAAGTAAATGACTATCCGATCAATATTATAGGTATTCTGCGCCGCAGTTTGGAAATAGTTGAAAGTAAAAATTTGGAAAATTTACTTTCAAAAGAAAAAGAAATTATTGTTATTATGCCAAAAGTGGAGAAAATTAACATATTGGAATATGAATTGGCGGAAAAAATAATTTCATTGGGTAAATCGGCGACTCAGAAAAAATTGGAAGAAATAAAAAAAAGATTACAATAATTCAGATTTATCTTTTCCACAAGTACTATTTGACATTAAAAATAAATAAATTATACTTTGTCATAGGGTGCGCCAGGAGGGGAACGGAAAAATTTAAGTAAGTGGATAACATTTTGAGTCTGAATTGTTTGTATTTACTGTTGCCATATTTTTGGGGACATTGATCAATATAAGCAGTTAAGTGCTCTTATGTGTCCAAATACAGAGACATTTGTCTCTCAAAATTCCGTGCATTATATGCACTTAAGCTGCTGACTGGCGCACTATCCATTTAAAAAGAGAGGGAAATTATTAAGAGGGCATAGGAGAACTTATGCCCTCTTTTCATTTATAAAATTTATGTTATAATTGAAATGTTATGGAGGGATCGCATAGTGGTCGAGTGCGCTTGCTTGTCCCGATTTATCAAAATTATAATTTTGATAAATCGAGGATCCTCGAAAACATAATATTTTCTTTAGTGCGGAGGGATCGCATAGTGGTCGAGTGCGCTTGCTTGGAAAGCAAGTATACCGCAAGGTATCGCGGGTTCGAATCCCGCTCCCTCCGCACTGCAGAAAATATGTTTTCGGGAGAAAGCAATCCGCCAGCTGGCGGACGCAAGGTATCGCGGGCCGCAGTCCCCGAAGAGGGGACGAAGGTTTCAAGCCGCAGCAGCGGCGAGAAGCGAATTACCACCCGTTTTTAAATATTTAAATTTAATCAAAAAAATTATGAATGAATCAAAATTAAATGTTAGTGTTATTCTCGGGGTCGCTTTAATCATCAGCGCGTTGATATTCGGCGGATTTTATTATTTCGCCCAATCAAAAAATTCCACAGACGCGCTGTCTGTCACCGGTTCGACTAAAATACGCGTGACTTCGGATCAAGCTAAATTGATAATCAATCTTTCAAGCATTGTTTATGCCAATGATTTGTCTTCTGGCAATCGCGACATTGTTCATGATTTGGCTTTGACGCGCGATCTGTTAAAAAAATCAGGCGTGGCTGACGCTGATATTATAGAAGGACCGGTTTCCATGAATCAAATTTGGGATCAAAACAATACCGGCCAAATTCGTTATCAATTAAGTCAAATAATTACTGTGCAATCAAATGATGTCAATAAAATAACTGATATTTCCAAAAAAATTCCAACTTTATCCGAGCAGGGAGCGATTATTTCTGTTCAATCATTGGAATATTATTATTCTAAACTTCCTGATTTGCGCGTGTCGCTTTTAACACAAGCAGTTCAAGATGCCAAAGCCAGAGCTGAAAAAATCGCCGAAGGCACGGGCCGGCATGTTGGCAGTGTTATATCGGCTTCCAATGGCGTGGTGCAAATTTTGACGCCTAATTCGGTTGATATTTCCGACTATGGCAATTATGACACTTCCAGTATTGAAAAAGACGTGATGGTAACGATTAAAGCTTCGTTTCGTTTGAAATAATTGTTTAATTCAATCGGTAAAATTATGAAAAATAATAAAGGATTTTCGGCAGTCATTCTCTTGATTATTTTAGGATTAGCAGTGGGAGCCATAACATATGTTGCGGTAAAAAAACCTCTAATGTTCGGTTTTGTAGACAAAAAACTTGATTCCATTGTTACCCCTAAACCGCCAATCGGCAATTTGACGCCCACTCGCGATTTAAGGGGAATATGGAAATCATCTTTAGTCGGAAAGGGAGTGCAAGTTTACGGAAAATTTACAACCGGTCCCGGCATTACTACGGTTTATGAAGATGGAGACATGGAATTAATCATTGATTCTGTGGAAAATAATATTGCTTCCGGGAAGGTTCGTTATACTAATTTATGTGCCTGGGGTCAAACCGTAGCTCCAAAACCTCTCGGCACTATTTCCGTGCCCAAACAGTGTACAGAAGATTCGGGATACCGGCCGATAGCAATACGAGTCAGCGGAAGCGCATTGGACTTCGGCACAGTTGTTACTGACGGGGCCACATTCACTATGCAGGGCAGCTATACAACTGATATCATGACCGGAAGTGCGACAGTAACCATTCCTGCTTACGGAGTTCTGAAAGGAGAATTTCATCTGATGCGTCAAAAATAGAGTATTATTTGTTCTATTGTTGGTATTAAAATTATATGGTAATATTACAATAGTTGAATTTTTCTTAAAATAGATATTCATTAATTAATTTTTCAAATATGTTGGAGAAATTATTCAGTAATAAAAAAATAGCAAAAAAAGTTTTGATCGTTGAAGATGATGCTCTTTTATCAAAAATTTTATCGCAAGTTTTTTTAAAAGAAAATTTTCAAGTCGCGATTGTTGATAATGGATTACAAGTAATGGAAGCCGTGAATAAATTTTTACCGGATATAATTTTATTGGATTTGATTATTCCCGGTATAGATGGTTTTGCGGTTTTAAAACAACTTAAAGCGGACTCAACGACAGAAAAAATTCCCGTAGTTATGTTGTCCAATTTGGGCGATGTAGGTGATGTTAAATCCGCCAAAGCTTTGGGAGCGGATGAATATTTTATTAAATCAAACGTTGAGATGGAGAGAATAGTTAAATACGTAAAAAATAAACTTAAAATTTAGTATTTATCAATATGATAAAAAATACCAAAAAAACAGTGTTAATCGTGGAGGATGATGAAATTTTACTTCGCGTACTTTATCTTTCATTTCACAAAGGAGAATATACTATTGCTTCAGCCAGTGATGGCGAAACTGCTTTAAAAATGACAGAACGTCTTAAACCGGATATTGTGCTATTGGATCTTTTGCTTCCAAAAATGAACGGTTTTGACTATTTGCGCAGCATTAAAGCTAATCCAGAATTAAAAAATATTCCCGTAATCGTCTTGTCAAATCTTGGCGACAAAGATAGTGTTGAAAAAGCCAAAGCACTTGGCGCAGAAGATTATTTTGTAAAATCTGATACTAATTTATCCGTTTTATTTGATAAAGTTAAGAAAAAATTAGAATCTTAATTCATTTTTAATAAAATAAAATGAAAAATAAATGGCTTAATTTAGTTTTGCTTTTAACTAATCGTATTTATAACCGCAAGCAATTAGTGATTAGCCAAGCTGGGCCGGGAGTAATTTATAATATTATAGTTTTAATTTTTTCAGAAATAGTTCTTGGAATAATTTCTTTTCCTTTATATCTCGGTCTAAAACCGGAAAAAGTAATGGCTTTTATGTCTGAAAAAGGCACCTATGCAAAGGTGTCTTTTGATTATAATTTACGTCGCATTTTAACAACAACCGGCGTAGGAATTTTTGCTTTGATTTGGATTATAAAATTAGCCCTGATTTTATTGCTGCCCTCCATTCATGGTCCGATGCAATTATATTCTGTTTCTAATTTTAATCCGAAAGATATTTTATCTAAAGATTTAGTAGCTAATGAGATAGGTATTCAAACGGCGCGAGTTGTTGATACTATGCCTCGTCCGGAACTCACGATTGTTAAAAAAGTTAAAGGCGTGAATTATGATTTTATAGGCAAGGGTCAACCCAACTCAATGGTGGTTTTATTATTATCTGACCAGCAAACGGCTGTTTATACCACTGATGTGGATAAAAATGGTGAATGGCATATCAGTCATCAGCAATCAATATTTCATTTAAAAGAAGGCAACCATTCGGTTATTATTTTTGGTTATAACAAAGAATTAGGCATCAGAAGCGAGGCTGCGCAAGAACAATTTTTTAAAGTAACGACCTCTTGGTTGGATTCATTGATTAAAAATGTGGATATTTTAGCCAACTGGTCAATTGTAATTATTATTTTATTAGGAGTGTTTCTAACCCTTTTAACAATTTAAAAATTTTAAAATTTAATAATATGCCTAGAAAATGGTTAAATTTATTCTTGTTTTTTTCTGGCTATATTTTTTCACTTAAACAAAAAATTGTGGGAGCCAAAAATGGAATAGTGGCTCTGCCTTATGTATTTTTATTTTTATTAACCGAATCGGCTTTTTTAATTATTTCTTTACCTTTTTATTTGGTCGTCTCCCCGAAAAAGTTGCAAGAAAACGGTTTTATTTTTCCTTCTAAAGAAAAAGCACAAAAACATTTTAGTGTTTATATAATAAGAAGAAAAATAAGTTTAGCGACTTTGTTCAGTGCAGGGGGGATTTTTTTATTGAAATTTATTTTTATTGGTTTGGTTTCATCTTATCTTATAGGCGCGCAAGCGCTTCTGGCTGCCACGCAAAATTGGGATTTTAATACATCATCTAACTATACTTATGATAGCGCGAAAATTGAAGTGGTCAGCGGAGTAGCGCGTTTAAAAGATCAGGGAACAGGCGGTTCTTGTGGCGGTACACCAATAGCTTGTACTACTTTTATTTCAAGTCCTACTTGTGTTGCGCAAGCCGGTTGTTCTTGGAGTGGGTCAGCCTCTGGCGCAACTACCAATCCCGGCTTTAACACTGACACTGCCGGTTGGGTATACGTTGATTGGGAAGACGGCGCCCGAGCGAGTGGTATGAGGGTTCTTAATAATGGTAATCCGGGTGCTTATGTAAATCTTTCTTTTACTAATAGAAATAATAATACATCCTCCGGTTATTGGGAACAATCTTTCACTACAACTGCGAGCGATCCCACGGCGACTCTAAATTTTGATTGGCGTACCACCTCGTATTCCAGCCCCGGTTTAACATCATTTATTTTATATGTTTTTGTTGATAGTACATCAGGGGCGCCTACGCTTGGCACTCAGGTGTGGTCACAAACAGTTACAGCAGCTTCAAATTGGGCGAGTGTTACTGGTTTAAATGTTGGTTCTAAACTTACTACGGCAAGACCATATTATCTTAAAATTGTCGCGCGTCGTATTACCGGTCCAGGTACAAGTGGCACCAATACTGCGGGTTTTGACAATATTCAATTAAGTTGGTCTAATGCAGCATCATGTTCAGGTTCTCCGACTGCTTGCAATACTTTTATTACTTCTCCTGCTTGTTCTGCGCAAAGCGGATGTTCTTGGACTTCGACTCCGGTTTATCCTTCTGACAGTCCGGCTATTTATCCCACTAGTTCACTTGCTCCGATAAATGTAACCAGTTGGAATTCTTTCAATGAAACTGCAACTAAAAACGGCGGTGCGATTAATTATCAACTTTCCGGTGATGATGGGTCAACTTGGAAATATTGGAATAATTCTGCTTGGGCAACTGCTTCCACTCCAGCTAATTCCAACGACGCTTTTATAATCGGCTCTCATATAACATCATTTCCCGTTAACACGGGTAAAATAATGTGGAGAGCATTTTTAGTCAGTAATGGTTCACAACAGGTTATTTTAGATGATGTTTCTGTGGGTTATATACAAAATTCTCCGCCAAATATATCAAGTATAGTCGCGCAACAAGATACTTCTTCCGGTTATGTGCATATAAATTATAATTTACAAGACAATGAAAGCGATCCGTGCAATTTGGTAAATTATGAGTATTCTCTAACAGGTGCGTTCTCCGGTGAACAAATTACCATGACGCCTGTTTCATTTAATCCGGCAGATAGTTTATCAAGTTCTCCGTCTGGCGTGGCGCATACATTCACTTGGAACGCGTTAGCCGATTTGGGTAATGTTTATAATAACACTGTTTATGTCCGATTGCGCGCCAATGATGTTATTGCTAATAGTAATTTTATTTCTTCTTCGGCGATCAGTGTTGATTATGTTTTGCCAATAGTATCCAATGTAACTGCAACGCAACTTTCGTCCAGCACGGATATTCAAATCGGATATGATTTATTTGATAACACAACTGATAATATTTTAATTGAATTACAGGTTTCTTCAAATGGGGGATCAAACTGGACAGTACCGGTAGTTTCCACAAGCGGGGACATAGGCGCAACTGTTACCAGTGGCAATGGTAAAACAATTATTTGGCACGCAGGTACTGATTTTGTCAATCAAGAGCAGAATAATATGATGGTTAGGGTGCGAGCCAAAGATAAATATCAAAATCAAAGTAATTATGTTGATTCTGCCAGTTTTATTTTAGACAATAAAGCGCCCGTAATTGCCACGCCCACGGATTTATTGGCCCAACCTCTGGCTGGCGCAACCACTGTATTAATCGGAGGTAGTTTTACAGAAAGCAATCCTAATACAAATAATTTTTATGTAGCTATTAACGGAGGGGATTATGGTTTGGAACAAATCGGAGACGCTGACACAGCTACGCCTTCTGATAAAAGCGTATCAGTGGGAGTAACGCTTAAAGGAAATGATTATATTTCAGCCGTAAAAATAAAACACACTGATGATTTCGGATATACAACGGAAAATAGAAATTCTTCACCAAATCATTTATATAAATATGTAAAGCCATTTACTCCGCCTGCGCCTACTGTTAATAGTCCTACGGAAAATTCTTTAAATGTGACGATTAATAAAAATTCTTCAGAAATAGATGGGCTGGAGTATGCTATTTTTGAAAGTACGCAAAGTTTATATGTGCAAAGCGATGGTTCTTTAGGATCAAATCCATATTGGCAAACGGCGAGCGCAATAACGGTTATTGGATTATCTCAACCAATTACGCAATATAATTTTGAAACCAAATCAAGAAATACAAGTGATACCGGTCACGCGGTTTCCAGTGAGAGTGATTTTTCCAGCGGAGCGTCTTCTGATTATCAATCTCCGCAAATAACAATTAATTCAACAGCGCAAAAAACAGATGGCACAAAATATGTCGTTGTAAATTATACTGGTACTGATCATCAAAATCAGACTAATAATTTGGTAACATACGAATATTCTCTTAATGGCACTGATTGGCAAACTATGACGGAAAAATCCGGAGTAGGGAGTGACGGTGTGACCAATTTGGCATTTAATAGCAGTGGTACTAATTTATTTTTTCATTGGGATGTCGGAGCTGATTTGCCCGACGTAGAAGATTCCGCGGTTTATGTGCGTTTAGAATCAAATGACTCTGTTACCAACAGTAATATCGCTGTTTCGTCGGCTTTTGTCGTGAATACAGCCGGTCCTGTTATTTCAAATATTTCAGTCAATCAAATTTCAAATACAAATAATGTGACAATTACATATGACTTGGCTGATGGAGCAGGAGCGAATAATATTGTTGTTTCTTCCGTCTCAGATGACAGTGGTGCCACTTATAATGTATTCACGCCAAGCGGAGACGTCGGCAGCGGCGTGACAGCCGGGTTGGCGAAAAATATTATTTGGAATGCTGCTGTTGATTTTGTTAATCAAGAAAAAAATACCATGAGAATTAAATTGATTGCTACGGATAGTTATGGCAATCAGGGAGCACCTATTGAATCTGGTGATTTTTCAATAGACACAAAATCTCCAGTCGTGAGCAATGTTTCGGCTTCGCAAACTCCCGGCTCAGCATTAGTTACTGTAAATTATGATTTGTCAGATATGAGTTCTTCGTCAGTTGAATTCAGCGTTTCTTCAAATGGCGGAATGTCATGGAATGTCGCCGCAAATACTTATGCCGGAGACATGGGCGATTCACAGACCGCAGGATCCAAATCATTTAATTGGAACGCGGTTGTTGATTTTCCGGACCAAGAATCAGCTACAATGCAAATTCGTGTGCGTGCTTTAGATGTTTTTGGTCATCAAGGCGCATATCAAGAATCATCAAATTTCAGCGTAAATACAAAAATTTTATCTATTTCAAATATTACCGCTGTTCAAACATTAGGCGCGAAAACAGTAACCATTCATTATAATTTAAATAAAACCGCAAATATAAGTTTGGATATTTCTGCTGATGGCGGTACCACATGGACAGTGCCCAAAACAACTCTAACCGGTCATTTAGGCGAGGGGATTTCCGCCGGAAATAATAAAACAATAGTTTGGAATGCCGGAATTGATTTTAATAATGAAGAAAAATCCACCATGAGAGTGCGTCTCAGCGGTGTTGATGCTTTAGGAATAACAAGTCCATATTATGAATCTGCTGATTTTTCAGTAGACACGGCTTCTCCTCTTGGTTTGATTTCTTTAAGTAAATTTTCCAATACGGATAATTCAGTAACTATGAATTGGTCCGCGGGAATTACTGACGCGCATTTTAATCATTATGAACTTTGGCATGGCGCGAATCAAAACGATGTAATTAATCGTTCCGGTACGGCGGCAAAATGGGATGCCACTGATGATATGAATTTAAATGCCATAACAACGATTTCTACTGTGATTACGAATATAAATTTAACCGGTGATTATTTCGTAAAAATTTGGGCAATAGATGATTATGGCAACGAGACGACAGTGGATGATATCAATGTTTACATACCGCCGACAGAAGGCACTTTAACTGTGCATAAAGTGGTAATTAATGATAACGGCGGAACAGCTACGGTTGATGATTTTGTTTTAAAAGTGAATGACACGGTTGTGGCCAATGGTGATAAAAAAAGTTATTTGGCCGGTTCGTTTACAGTTTCCGAAATTGGTCTATCCGGTTATAATCCTACTTTTAGTGGTGATTGTGATGCCAGCGGGCATATTAATATAATGGCCAGTAATGATTATTCTTGCACTATTACCAATAATGACATTCAACCCAAAGTGACAGTAAACAAGGTGGTGATAAATAATAATGGTGGCACGGCTTCTTCCGGTGATTATAGTTTATTAATAGGCAGTGATGCTATTACTAATGGTGTGCAAAGTGCTATTGATGCCGGCAGCTACACGGTAAATGAATCCGGTCCGTCCGGTTACACTGCCAGCTTTAGCGGAGATTGCAATTCCAGCGGGCAAATAATTTTAAATATTGGTGATGTCAAAACTTGCACCATTACCAACGACGACAATATACCGCCACCGCCAACCAAAGGAGCTTTGACTATTACTAAAGTGGTGATTAACGATAATGGCGGATCGGCTGTTGCTAATGATTTTACTTTGAAAGTTGGCGCAACCAGTGTGACCAATGGCGTGAGCGAAAATTTTAATGCAGGAGATTATACAGTTACGGAAACCGGAATAGCCGGTTATAAAGCTATTTTTAGTGGCGATTGTGATGCTGATGGAAATATTACCATTGTCGCCGGTAATACTTATGCTTGTACTATCATTAATAATGATATTCAACCAAAAATTACTGTGAACAAAGTAGTGGTCAATAATAATGGAGGAAAATTTACAGCCTCCGGTTTCTTGTTATTTGTCGGTTTAACCAGTGTAACCAATGGGGTTAATACCGGAATTGATGCAGGCAATTATACGGTAAATGAAAATGGTCCTTCGGGGTATACGGCCAGTTATGATGGTGATTGTGATAATACAGGATTGGTCACTTTAAATATTGGTGATGTCAAAACTTGTACTATTACCAATGATGATAATCCGCCCCCGCCGCCAACCAAAGGAACTTTAACAGTTACCAAGGTGGTAGTTAATGACAACGGCGGCAATGCGATTGTTAATGACTTTAATTTGAAAGTCGGAGCAACAATCGTCGTGAGTGGCGATGCCAATGATTTTACTGCCGGCACTTATAATGTTTCTGAAACAGAACCAATCGGTTATGATGCGACTTTTAGTGGTGATTGTAGCGCCAATGGAAATATAAATATCGTAGCCGGACATAGTTATTCCTGCACGATTACAAGTAACGATATTCAACCAAAAATTATTGTGAATAAAGTGGTAGTGAATAATAATGGAGGTACATTGTCGGCTAATGATTTTCCTTTATTTGTTGGTTTGATGTCAGTAGCTAATGGAGTGCAAGCAGGCGCTGATGCCGGAAATTACACTGTTTATGAAAATAATTCTGATGGTTATACAGCCAACTATAGCGACGATTGTGATATTGCCGGCAAAGTCACTTTAAATATCGGTGATGTTAAAATTTGTACTATTACCAATGATGATAATCCGCCCCCGCCGCCAACAAAAGGATCAGTGACGGTTCGTAAAGTAATTATCAATGACAACGGCGGTACTGCAGTGGTTAATAATTTTGTTTTAAAAGTTGATACGACCGGAATGGTAAATGGTATCAGTAAAGATTTTGTTTCAGGAACATATACCATATCTGATGCCGGACCAATCGGATACGCGGAAACTTTCAGTGGCGATTGTGATGCCAGTGGAAAAATAATTGTAGCAGCCGGTAATACCTATTCATGTTCTATTATCAGTGATGATATTCAACCAAAAATTATTGTTAAAAAAGTGGTGGTAAACAATAACAGTGGTACGTCCGTAGCTTCAGATTTTTCTTTGTTTGCCGGCTTAACTTCAGTCGTCAATAATATTGAGACCGGAGTAGACGCAGATAATTATACTATTAATGAGAGTGGTCCTTCCGGTTATACCGCCACTTTTAGTGGTGATTGTAATTCCAGTGGTCAATTGACTTTGAATGTTGGCGATGTTAAAACTTGCACTATTACCAATGACGATAATATACCGCCACCGTCGACCCAAGGTTCATTAATAGTGACCAAGATTGTAATCAATGACAATAATGGCATGTCCGCAGTAAACGCTTTTGGATTAAAAGTGGGGAATACTGCTGTGAATAGCGGCATATCAAATAATTTCTTGTCCGGCACCTATAATGTTTCCGAAACCGGTCCAACCGGTTATGACGCCGCGATTTACGGAGGCGATTGTGACGCAAATGGAAAAATTACCATTGTCGCCGGAAATAGTTATGATTGTTCCATTACCAATAATGATACTGCTGCGGTAGTATCGGGTGGAGGAGGATATACGCCGGCGGTAATAACACTCCCGGGGAAACCAATTTTGTCTCCTCTTGCATCACCGACAAATATTACATCAATAAATATTTCCGGATTGGCAGAAGTAGGATCAAAAATTGATTTATATGATAATGGTGTCTTGATTAAGCGCTTGGATAATGCAACAGATAATAATGGGCGATTTAGTCAGATAATTAATTTTTCAGAAGGAGAGCATATTATTACAGCAAAAGCAATTAATCTTTTCAATAATATAGGCGAAGCTTCAGATTCAATTAATCTAAAAATTAAAACTACTCCGCCGAGCGCGCCGATTGTATTGAGTCCAAAAAATGAAGACAGAATAACCAACAGCACTCCAAATTTGGTCGGAGTCGCAGAATCATTATCGCAAATTGAAATAACATTGGATGAAAAAAATAAATTTACGACAACAGCCAATACTGACGGCGCATGGCAATTTAAAATTCCGACTGATTTTGCCTTAAAAGATGGCGCGCACTTGTTTGCTTTAATTGCCATTGATCAGACCGGCAATAAAAGTGTTGTTGTTAAACTTAATTTGAATAAAATAATTTTACCGATTGAAACTACTAAAGAAGAAAAAATCATTAAGACTCCGGTGATAAAACCGGGAACCGTACCGGTTATTAATCCGATTGTAAGGCCAATTCCAATCGTGCCGGCTCCGGAAGTAATTTCTGTGCCATTGCCCGTGGCGCCATTAGTCCGTGAAAATATTGAAGCGACTGAATTAGCAGGTGTTCCAATTCCAATTGTTACCAACGTTAACACAGTGGTTGCCAATGATATGTTTACTTTTACCGGTACCGCTTTGCCAAACCAAGATGTAATTATTTATGTGCACAGCGACCAAGCTTTAATTTATCGCACCAAAGCTGACGAAAACGGTGTTTGGAAAATAAATCATTCTCAGAATTTAATTGAATTAACGCCGGGTGAACATACTATTTTCGCCGTAGCGATTGATCCGGATGCCAAAGTTAAAAGTCAGCCAAGTCCGATAGTTACTTTTACGGTGAGTAGAAATTTTTGGGTTTTATTATTTAATCGTTTAAATTTAAAGACCACTGTTTTTGCTCTCATAATTATATTATTAACAATGATTTGGCTGCATCAAATCAGAAAGAGAGAAACAATGGGAATTTAATTTTTTAGAGATACTTTTTTAAATAAACCTAATTTTAAAATATGGCTAAAAAGAAATTTGACGAAGAATTTAAAAGTGTTTTTGAAGGAGCGCGCGACGGAATAGTAGTAACTGATTTGGAAAATAAGGCATTTCATTTGGCGAATAAAACTTTTTGTGATTTGTTGGGTTATACTTTAAAAGAAATTGAAAAATTAAAAATAGAGGATATTCATCCAAAAAGAGATCTTCCTCATGTTTTAAAACAATTTGAAAAATTAGCAAAAGCAGAAATCAATGTTGCTCAAAATATACCGGTAAAAAGAAAGGATGAAACAATTTTTTATGCTGACGTTAGTTCTTATCCGATTTTAATCGACAAAAAGCATTATTTATTGGGATTTTTCCGCGATGTTTCTTTACAAAGAGAAAAACAAGGACAGCTTAAAGAAAAAAGCACGCTTTTAAGGGCTCAAATGGAAACATCGGTTGAAGGAATTTTGGCAGTAAGTGAAGAGGGAAAAACTATAATGATGAATAAAAAATTCGGGGAAATGTGGAAAATATCTCAGGAAATTTTAGACACCAAGGATGATAAAAAAATGTTAGAGTGCGTGATGAGTCAGTTAAAAGATCCGCAAGAGTTCGGACGCAAGGTTGAATATTTATACAAACATAAGGATGAAAAAAGTCATGATGAAATTTCTTTTCTTGACGGAAGATATTTTGATCGGAACTCCGCGCCCTTAATCAGTGAAGACGGGGAATATCTTGGCAGAGTTTGGTTTTTCAGGGATATTACCGAGCGCAAGTGGTCGGAGGAAGCATTAAAAAAGAGTGAGAGATTATTGCTTGAAATGACAACCCAAATTCCGGGCGTTGTCTATCAATTTTATGCCAGACCGAATGGAGAATTTGGATTTTATTATGTAAGCAGTGCGTCGGAAAAAGTAATTGGTTTAAAACCTAATTTAGATGGGTATTTTGAACGTTTTATAGCCTTAGTTTTTCCTGAATACAGGGATGGTTTCATAGGGTCAATTCAAAAAGCTGTTAAAGAAAAAAGTGAATGGAAATACGAAGGGCAAATGCAAAAACCTTCAGGTGAGAAGATTTGGTTTTCCGGCAATTCCATCCCGTCTCTGAGCGACCATGAGGTGGTTTTTAATGGGATAGTGCAAGACATTACTGAGCGGAAAAAGATGGAGGTTTCATTAAAAGAGAGCAGTGATTTAATTTCATTATATATCAGTAATTCTCCTATTTATACTTATATCAAGTCAGTGACTCCAACTGAAAGTCGCGTAATAATGGCCAGCAAAAATTTTGGCGAGATGATTGGCGCAAAAGGTAAAGATGCAGCAGGAAAGACAATGGAAGAATTATTTCCAACAGAATTCGCCGCAAAAATTACCGCGGATGACAATGCCATTATTTCTCTCAATAAAACGACTAAACTGGAAGAGGATTTTAATGGCCGCAATTATACTACTATTAAATTTCCTATTCAACAGGGAGATAAAAAATTATTGGCCGGTTATACTATTGATATCACCGATCAAAGAATAGCGGAACAAAAAATAAAAAATAATTTAGAGCAAATTAATGAAGAAAAAACAAAAGTAGAAACTATTATAAACAGTATTGGTGACGCGGTCTTGGTTATTGATAGTGATTTCAAAATTCTTATATTTAATGAATCGGCGGTTAAAATTTCCGGATTTACAAAAGCCGAAGCGATTGGTCAAAAATATGATCAAATATTAAAGTTTATTTATGAGAAAGACGGTCAAGTTAATGATGTTTTTATTAAACAAGCTATGAATACGGGTAATATTCAGGAGATGGCCAATCATACTCAATTAATTAGAAAAGATGGAGTTAAAGTGCAAGTAGCGGACAGTGCTTCGCCGGTCAGAAATAAAGAAGGAAAAATTATCGGTTGTGTCGTTGTTTTTCGCGATGTTACCAGAGAGAGAGAAATAGACCAAATGAAATCAGAATTTGTTTCTATTGCTTCACATCAGCTTCGCACCCCATTAACCGGCATTAAATGGTTTTCTGAATTTCTCTTACAGAGCAAATTGAGCACGAAAAATAAAGAATATATTGAACAGATAAATAGCAGTAATGAGAGGATGATTCGATTAGTGGATGATTTATTAAATGTTTCGCATATAGATACGGGCCGAAAATTTGATATCGTTCTTGATCAGAAAGATATTGTTCCAATAATGAAGAATGTAATCAAGGAACAGATATCAAGCGCCAATCAAAAACATATTACATTAAATTGTTCGGCTGATGCGCCGCATGAATTGATTCTATTAATTGATGAATTAAAAATTCGTCAGGTTTTTCAAAATATAATCAGCAATGCGATTAAATATTCAAGGGAAAATACGGAAATAATAGTCGGGTGCGAGCACAAAAGTAATGAGGTGATATTTTTCGTGAAAGATAACGGTATTGGTATTCCTAAACATCAACAGGATAAGATATTCAGTAAATTTTTTCGCGCGGACAATGTATCCACCTTGCATGCGGACGGAACCGGTCTCGGGCTTTATATAGCCAAGGCTATAGTTGAGGCGCATCATGGAAAGATTTGGTTTGAATCAGTTGAAAATCAAGGAACAACATTTTTCATTTCTCTTCCAATTTCATCGGAAAAATAATTTTTTAAATACACCTTACTATATTATAGTGTAGTAATTATTAATTTCAGTTGATTGCCGAATAGAAAATGTCACTTCTCAAGAAATGACATTTTATCTATTATTCAGACACGTTATATTATGCAACAAAATTTTTGGAAAAAGTTAAAAAAACCCATTATGGCTATCGCGCCAATGGCAAATGTTACTGATGCGGCGTTTCGGCAAATGCTTTTAAAATACGGCCGGCCTGATGTTTTTTTGACAGAATTCGTTTCCGTGGAAGGACTGCTTTCCAAAGGCAAGGAGCGACTATTGGTGGATTTGTGGTATAATAAAAAAGAGCATCCGATTGTGGCTCAAATATTCGGCGCAAAACCTGAAAAGTTTGAAAAGGCGGCCGCAATAATACGCGAGCTTGGTTTTGACGGCATTGATATTAATATGGGCTGTCCGGATAAAGATATTGAAAAACAGGGCGCCGGAGCGGCTTTAATTAAAAATCCTGAACTCGCAAAACAAATTATCAGGGCGACAAAAAAAGGAGCAGGGGATTTGCCGATCTCCGTAAAGACGCGAATCGGTTATTCCAAAAATCAAATTAAAGAATGGATTCCGATTCTTTTGCAAGAAAATTTGGCTGCGCTGACTGTTCATCTTCGCACAAAAAAAGAAGGGTATAATATTGCCGCGCATTGGGAACTTGCCTCTGAAATCGCAGCGCTGAGAGATTCTTGCGCGCCTGAGACGATTATTCTCGGCAATGGCGATATAAATACATTGGAAGAAGCGTGTGAAAAAACAAAAAAATCCGGCCTAGACGGAGTAATGGTTGGAAGGGGAGTTTTGACAAATCCGTGGTTATTTTCAAAACAAACGCCCCGTATTCAGGAACGGCTCAAATGTATGGTAAAACACGCCGAGCTTTTTGAAAAAATGTACAAAACTGATTGTGATGACAGCCTCAAAAGTTTTAATGTTATAAAAAAATATTTCAAAGCATATGCCAGCGGATTTGACAACGCAAAAGATTTAAGAGTTCTGCTGATGGATGCCCAAAATGCCATTGAAGTTAAAAAGATTACAAAAAAATTTGTCAAAGAAATAAATATATTTTAAAAATATTATGAAAAATAAAATACTCATTTTAATTCTTGTCGTTTTATTTTGTACGGGAATCGGTTATTGGTTTATTAAAAAATTTCAAATTCCTGCCTCAAAAATAGTCAGCGAACATACGGCAATTGAAATAGTAAAAAATCAATTTCCTGAATTTAAAGAATATCCAAGCAATCAATTGCCGCCAAAATCAATTAAAACCGAAAAAACTGATAATGGCTGGCATATTGCTTTTATTCAAGAAGGTTCGGGGCGGCCGATTATTTCCGCAACCTGTTTTTTTGTAGACAATCAAAAGAACATTATGAGCCAGAGAATATATAATCCTACTGTTGAAGAAGATTCTACTGTGGAATTATCGCCGACAACCTGCACTCCGGGCGCTTGTTCTTTGGAAAATTGCCACGGATTGGACATAAAATGCGGTTCAAATCCGCCAGATGTTTGCACGGAAATATACATGACAGGGGATAAATGTTTGCAATATGCCAAATGCGGCGTTAAAAACAACAAATGCCAACGAATAGAAAATTCTCAATTTACGGAATGCAAATCATGCGTTCAAAAATGCATAGACGCTAGTAAAAATGACAGCATACAGTTGTTTTACTGCGAGAGCCAGTGCAAATAAAAAAAATATTTAACATGAAAACAGTATATCCAAAACATTCAAATATAATTTATCCAGAAGTACACGCTAAAGACGTGTTTAATTCGATTTGGAAAGGTATACGCCGAAACCAGTTTTCAATGGTAATAAGTATTATTGGCATTGGCGCTCAAAATATTTTTGCTATAATTATTCCTCTTTATTACAAGCGTTTGTTTGACGCCTTAACTTCGGGAGAAAAAGTTATGTCTTCTCAAGCTAAGGCCGTTTTGGCGCCGCAGCTTATACATATTATTTTAATCATTTTGGGATTTAATATTTTAAGATGGATTGGTGGTCGTATTGGCGCATTCTCAAACGCGCATTTTGAAACAAAATCAATGGCCGCTTTGCGCGAGCAGGCCTATAATTCTTTGCAGTATCATTCATATAGTTTTTTTACTAATAATTTTACCGGTGCTTTGGTGCAGAGAATAAGCCGATACGCGCGGGCCTTTGAGCGTTTGGCTGATCGCATTATTTGGGATTTATGGCCGCTTATTATTCGCATTACCGGTACGGTTATTATCGTCTGGACTATCAAGCCGGGATTGGCCATTCTTATTTTATGCTGGGCACTGGTAAATATGACTGTTAATTATTTTTATTCGCTCTGGCGCTTGCCTTACAGAATAAAAGCCGCAGAAGCGGATTCATACACCACCGCCACCCTTGCCGATGCCATTACCAATCAAAACAACATTGATGTATTTAATCGCCATGAAGATGAATTTAAATATTTAAAAAAAGCGACAACCGCTCAGCAAAAAATAACTTTTTTCAATTGGAATCTTAACAATTGGCTTGATGCTATTCAGGGAGGCCTTATTATAATAATAGAATTTTTTATTTTTTATTTTGCTATTCATTATTGGCAAGCAGGCGTTGTAACCGTAGGCACTTTTATATTATTGCAACTTTATGTTCTTAGCCTTGGCGGAACCTTATGGGATTTTAGCCGTATTATCCGTGATTTTTATGAAAGCTATGCCGATGCCAAAGAAATGGTTGAGATTATGAAACTGCCTCATGAAATTAAAAATATTCCATCAGCGCAACCTCTCCACATTTCTTCCGGCGAAGTGGCCTTTAATGATGTCAGTTTTTCTTTTAATAATAATCGCAAAGTTTTGAAAAATATAAATGTGAAAATTGAGGCTGGAGAAAAAGTGGCTTTAGTCGGTCCTTCGGGAGCCGGAAAAACGACTTTTATCAGATTGCTTCTGCGATTTCATGATGTGATTAGCGGCGAGATTGCAATTGACGGACAAAATATTCACAATGTAACGCTGGAAAGTTTGCGGGAGGCAATTAGTTTAGTGCCGCAGGATCCGCTCCTTTTTCACCGTACGATTATGGAAAATATTCGCTATGGCAAACCATCGGCCACGGATGATGAAGTGATAAAAGCGGCTGGACTTGCTCACTGCGATGAATTTATAGAAGGTTTGGCTCAAAAATATAATACCTATGTCGGCGAGCGGGGCATTAAACTTTCGGGCGGAGAACGGCAGCGGGTTGCTATTGCCCGGGCCATTCTCAAAAACGCTCCAATTTTAATTCTTGACGAAGCCACTTCAAGTTTGGATTCTTATTCGGAAAGTTTAATTCAAGACGCCCTTGATAATCTTATGAAAGACAAGACGGTTATTGTTATTGCTCATCGTCTTTCCACTATCCGCAAAATGAACAGAATAATAGTAATGAAACAGGGGAGTATTTTTGAAGAGGGCACGCATGAAAATCTTATTAATGAAAAAGACGGCTTATACGCCAAATTATGGCATCTTCAAGCCGGCGGTTTTATCGCGAAAAAATAAAAAGGTGAATAGATTATTTCTAATCCATTCACCTTAGATAAACATAATACCTCCTAATTTTAAAAGAAGTCCCGGCGGACAAGGAAATTTCCAAGTGCCATCCTCTGCTATTTTCTAAAAAGCAATTCCCTCCAAGGTCGCTGTCCCTCATAACTAATGAAGAGCCATTTTCTTTCTTGTTAAGAAGTTCTCTCCATGCTTCTTGTCTACAAGAAGAAACATCTATTAGGGTAAACCCTTATAGACAAAGGGATTTCCAAATGTCACCCTTTTGCTGGTTATGAGAGTTTCACTTTTTAGGGGTACGCTACTCCTTTTTGACGAAGAAACACGTCGATGCATTTTGTTGCACGCCGCTACTCAATGTTCTTGCCTCTTATCTACAAGAGGAAAAATCCACCAGGACATTTGCAAAGAACAAATTTTTTTTGATATAATAATATTAACAAATTTAACCCTTTTGTCAAGTTTAAAATTTTTATATTATATGACATTTTGTTGCAGATTAGGAGATGAATATGCGTCAAAAGAAAATATTTTATATGAATCGGATAATTTTTTTTTAATTCCGGCTCTTGGTCAAATGGGCATAGAAGGTTATGTTTTGTTGTGTTCCAAAGAGCATTATCTCGGAATGGGCAATATTCCAAGGGAATACGAATTAGAACTTGAAAAAGTATTGGAAAAAACTAAAAAAATTCTCTCCGAAATTTATAATTCAGAAATTCTTGTTTTTGAACACAGTCCGAAACTGGGATGCCATAGGGGAGGGGGTTGTTTAGATCATGGACACTTTCATTTGATTCCAACTTCTGTTGATATTATGGATTTTCTCAATAAAAAATTCAAAATAGAAGAAATTAAAAATTTTGACAGGTTGAAAGAAATATACAAAAAGCAGCAATCTTCTTATCTGTTTGTTGAAACGCAAAATGATAAAAGGTATATAATTGAAGTAGATTCCCCGATTCCTTCCCAATATTTAAGGCAAGTGATCGCGTCAAAATCAGGCATTTCCAATTGGGATTGGAGAATGGATTCAGACCTTGAAACTTTTAAAAAAACCGTGGAAAAATTAAAAAATAAATTTTAAAATTATATATTATGGAAAATAAAATTGTTCAATTAAAAAAGGGGATATGGTCTGATAAATATTTCTGCAAGTTGGCATTATTGGATCACTTGCGCGAATGTTTGGAAAAAGATAATTATTTAAAAGCCACCGATGCACCCAAAAATTCCGATGGCTACAAAAATCTGGACAAAGAATTGATGGATCTTAAAATTATTTTAGATTTGTATTTTAATGACAACAATGAACTTCACGCGCAAAGAATTAATAAATTTATAGATAAGCTGGAAAAGTAAGCGTAAAATTAATATTATATCTTTATCATGAAAAAGCTTGAATATTATCCATGGAGCCCTAAAATATTAGATAATGCTTTAAAAGAATATACCAAGGGCAAAATTCCCACAGCTTATCTTGAACTGACGGCCAAATGCAGTTATTGCCAATGTTTATATTGCGATTCAAAGTCAGGTATGGCAAATCGCGGCGAATTGACGTTTCCGGAAATAAAAAAATTGATTTTAAACCTCAAGAAATTGGGGCTTGAATGGCTTTTTATTTGCGGTCTGGGAGAACCAAGAGAAGAAAATTATTTTTTTGACATCCTCAAATTTTTAAAAGATCAAAAAATCAAGGTTTCTTTTTTCACCAATGGTTTGGCTTATAAAGAAGAAGATATTAAACTTTTAAAAAAATATAATGCCAATATCATACTCAAATTAGACACATTCGACGAAAAGGTGTTTGATAAAATTTTATGCAAAAAAGGAGCCAGCAAAAAAATATATGATTTCGTGGACAAGCTTATTCAAAATAATTTCATAAAAGTAAATTCAGATAATGAAACCAATCTTGCATTCTCCATCGTTGCGACAAAGCTGAATCTTGACGCAATCCCCAGTGTCATTAATTTTTGCAAGAAGCATAATATTTTTCCATGTGTTGATGAGATGGAATACACGCATCGAGCTAAATTAAATTATAAAGAGCTTGCCGTAAAAGATGGCGACTTGATTGAATTAAAATCAAAAATAGATAAAATCTTGGGTTATTCGTACAAGAGAACTCTTTGCCAGGGAATAATACCCAGTTTGCACATAAATAATGTCGGAAAGATTATTATTGATAAAAGAACGGGTCTCAGTTGCGACTGGTTTTTCCAGGAAGATCCCGCATATGTGGAAATAGGAGACGTAAGAAGCGATAATTTATCCGATGTTGCGCGCAATATGAATGAATACAGAATAAAAAAACTTCCGGAAATTGAAACTTTGTTTTTAAATAGAACATCAATAATATCTGCGGGCGGGGGAACAAAACCAAGTACTTGGTATAAACGATATGTTAGCGTGATGAATGCGATAAAGAAAAAGTAAAATTTACATCGTATAAAAATGATTTATATTTAACAATATGGAGAATTTACTTTTAATTATTGAT